>NZ_SJPY01000040.1 GCF_007860185.1 Novipirellula aureliae | reverse complement strand
CGTTGACGCTTAACGGGTCCATGTCTTCGCTAAAGATCACCTGGAACTCGCTGGCTAGCTCATCACCGCTTTGGCCATCGCCCGGAAAACGGGTCACGTCCGTGACCGTCGGAGCGACAACATCCGAGACGGTGACCCCCAGGACGTATTGGGCCAGTGGCCCTGGGCCTCCCGATGTGCGGCCCAGCGGATCGGGCCGTTCACTGAGCGATTGAAGGGCGCCACTGTGATAATCCTGCCACAACCCGGTGCTTGTTTCGAGATAGGCATAGTCCCAACTATTGCCGTTATTGGGTTCCCCGGTGGCCCAATTGGTGTAGCTCAGCGGCGTGCCGTCGGCCCACACGAAGGTCCCTTCGGTCTCGGTGTCGGACAGTCCGATCAAGAAGTTTCCGGATGCCCCGAACGTCTCTGCGATCCAAGCTTGCTCAGCGGCGTCGTTGATCGTGACCAAGTGACCACCGCTCAGTTGCGCGGTCGCCTCAGCGTTATCCCAACTCTGGGAGGGAAGCATTTCATAGAAACGTCCATCACGCACCGTACCACTGGTCACTTCGGCGTAATAGTCATCCAAACCGGTAACAGTCCACTGCAGCGGTGAACCATCGGCAATCTTTTCGGCGACGACATCGCCGGCGCTGTTTCGAATCCGAAGTTGACCGGCTAGCGTACTGCCGCTGGGTAACGTTATCTCCAAATCCACCACATTACCGGCACTCAGTCGTCCCAGTGAATAAACATCCTCGTCTCGATTGGTACCCTCCGCTGACATGACCGTCCCGGCAATCGCACCGGACACTTCTCCCGCTCCGGAAACGGTCAGCGAGACCGGATTGGCGGTGGCGATCGTATCGTTGCTGTAGTTTCGATCTGACTCCAGGTCGATTCCACGGGCCAGGTCCACCCGCAATTGATAGTTCCCGATCTCTTGCGTTTGAGACCAGTAGTGTTTCGAGACCCGAGCGTAGTAAGTTCCAGTCTCGGGCAACTCGTAGTCGCTTAGCAGCGACGCATTCCCCGGACCCCCGTTGCTATCGCTGCCAAGACTTTGGCCCGAAGCGTTGTAGAGGCGGACC
>NZ_SJPY01000039.1 GCF_007860185.1 Novipirellula aureliae | reverse complement strand
CCGATAACTCGACCGACGAAGCATCCTTCAACATCCAGTGGAGCACGGACGGCAGCACGTGGTCACCGCTCACGACCGTCGACGCCGATGTGACGACGTATAGAGATGCAAGTCTCACCGAAGGCACCCGTCGCTACTACCGGGTCCAGGCCACCAATACATATGGCGATTCGCACTATTCGAGCGTTAGTTCCGCCAGAACCCTGCCCACGGCCCCAACAAACTTGGTCTTGACGTCCATCAACGGCCCCGAGGCCGTACTGACGTGGCAAGACAATTCCGCCATCGAATCCAACTACTACGTCGAGACACGTGTCGACGGGAGTTGGATACAGCAGTCCTTCGCGGGTGATTCCACAACCGGTACGATCGAGCGCGAGTTCAAGCCGTCCACCAACTACAGCTTCCGCGTTCGCGCCTATGCCGGTTGGCCGAACTATCTCTCTTCGAACTACTCGAATGTAGTTGACGTATCAACGTCCGCTTGGCCCGAGACGCCCAGTGGATTGACCGCTACGGCCATTTCGGATACCCAGATTGACTTGACCTGGACCGATAACTCGACCGACGAAGCATCCTTCAACATCCAGTGGAGCACGGACGGCAGCACGTGGTCACCGCTCACGACCGTCGACGCCGATGTGACGACGTATAGAGATGCAAGTCTCACCGAAGGCACCCGTCGTTACTACCGGGTCCAGGCCACCAATACATATGGCGATTCGCACTATTCGAGCGTTAGTTCCGCCAGAACCCTGCCCACGGCCCCAACAAACTTGGTCTTGACGTCCATCAACGGCCCCGAGGCCGTACTGACGTGGCAAGACAATTCCGCCATCGAATCCAACTACTACGTCGAGACACGTGTCGACGGGAGTTGGATACAGCAGTCCTTCGCGGGTGATTCCACAACCGGTACGATCGAGCGCGAGTTCAAGCCGTCCACCAACTACAGCTTCCGCGTTCGCGCCTATGCCGGTTGGCCGAACTATCTCTCTTCGAACTACTCGAATGTAGTTGACGTATCAACGTCCGCTTGGCCCGAGACGCCCAGTGGATTGACCGCTACGGCCATTTCGGATACCCAGATTGACTTGACCTGGACCGATAACTCGACCGACGAAGCATCCTTCAACATCCAGTGGAGCACGGACGGCAGCACGTGGTCACCGCTCACGACCGTCGACGCCGATGTGACGACGTATA
>NZ_SJPY01000038.1 GCF_007860185.1 Novipirellula aureliae | reverse complement strand
TGGACTTAGCGAAAACCTTCAACATTGAACTTCCCGATCAGCGACGATCCAGCCCTCGAAAAAAACAAAAAAAACTTGGCGGGCATACCCCGCCCACCCCTTGATTACTACCGGTATATCTAACCGGGAACGCGCAGTAAAGTTTCTAACGGCCAAATCGCTTAGCTCGCGTTCTCCGGTTCACGCGATGGTTCCCCGCCGTTACCGGTCGAAAAGTCATACTGGATTGCACCGTCGACAAACTCCACCGCAACAGATCCATGGTACTCCTTACTGACGTAGGTGGGGGGCATGCGTTTTTTACTGCATTCTTTCCCCGCGTTTAGCAATACAACAGCGATAAGTCCGTCAGTCAAATGCGGCCGGTATTCTTCTGGCACAATTAAATCAGAAAACCATGTCTCGAAGAAGAGGGTCTTGGAGGCTAAACGTCGATGTGAACGACGATCCTGATCCGTCAGCACTACGTCATGATGTGATCCATCCGCAAACTCCAATCGTATCGCATCAATAGTTGGGTGAAGCCCGATCCAATCGACGCCGATGCCTAAGCCGTCGTCGTCGGGATAATAGGTGACAGACGCAATGTCGGGCGATAGCAGGTCCGTTCGGGATGCGTTGCCGACGTACGTCCTAAGACGGTCGAGCAGAATCTGATCGTCCGGTGACCCGCCGCTCCACGAAAGCGACGCAATTGTGCTCGCTTTAAGGGTTGCCAGTCGATAGCCGCGAAGCAATGTGCTTGCAATGAAGCCAGTTGAGGATATCGCCAGTGCGAGCAACGCGAATTTCAGGGCGGCGCGACGCATCCGGGTTAGTTTTCTTTCAGTCGGGGAACATTGACGATAACCGCGTCGGCCAGATTAACGCTGACCACAGAGTAAACGGTCGTGGCCGACTGCGGTTCATCGGATGGTTATCGGATCAGTATGGGGAATCGCCGAAACGGTTGTCTAAATCGACGAACGTCAGATTGCGAGTGCTCCATCGACAAACGCAGGCACTGACCGTTTAGCAAAAGAATCACGAATGCTTGGGACGCATAAAGTAGTGGATTGCTTTGCTTATCTGAGCAGGACTACCGCCGTCAGTAAAAGGAAAAACGCCGACCAACTGCCAGCCATCGTCGCCAAGTTCTTGTAGAGCACGATCAATATTGGAAAGTTCGTCAGTCGCGGGTTTCTGAGTCCAAAGCCCAGATCGTCGAGGTACCTCAAGAACCATAGTTTTATACTCGTACTGCATTTATCTCCGATCAGTCATCTTGCTAAGCAAGCACTTGCTTCTACAGCTAGTGGTCCTAGATCCTTTCGCACCGATAACGAATTGCATTCTATCCGGGGACCAGGCGTGGAAAGGTCTTGATCAATGGTTGACGTGTTTCGCCTGGTCCACGGATAGAATGTGCGTTGAACTTTGTCGTGCAGACCGCTTACGTTGGCAA
>NZ_SJPY01000037.1 GCF_007860185.1 Novipirellula aureliae | reverse complement strand
GCAGTTGTACTTTGCGGGAATGTGTCCGAACACCGACTTTATGTTAGAATCGTTTTAAGCGGATTGCCAACGTAAGCGGTCTGCACGACAAAGTTCAACGCACATTCTATCCGTGGACCAGGCGAAAAACGTCAACCATTGATCAAGACCTTTCCACGCCTGGTCCCCGGATAGAATGCAATTCGTTACCCGACTGAAAAATCTTGGCTGCAAATCCAAATGTTCCCTTGAATGTGCGATTCAATTTAACGCAATGTCTAGTCCTCGTGCTGGTTGTTGCGCTCGTGATGAGTCTGATCGTGACCCACCTTCATCACCAACGACAGGTCAGGACTCTTCGCGACGCGATCGACGACTCCAGGTCGACGTTGCGCACGATCGAGTATGGCGCAGCAAATCTTAGATTGCTTGAACTTAATCCTTATATTTGGGAAAACCCGAGTTGGATACGTTTACAAAAGCACGAACTTGCATTTTCTATTCTCGATCATTGGCGGTCCCAAAATGTGATTGACGACGTCGTTGGGGAACCTGGATATGCCATGGACTTTGCTGCAGACGCGCTGTCCTTCTTTGATTGCACATCTGCAGACGAATTTGTTGAACTCACGCGGAACGAACTATCTGTCTACCCGGACGATCCATTATCGCACGCTACCTTCGAACTATCGGATTCCGAACTCGTATCGCTTGACGCCTTCATCCGTGCTGCCACAACACCAGACCAGAACGGCGGGTAACCAACCGATGAACCGCAGTCGGCCACGACGGTTTGCGGTCATCTAGGCGTTTAATCTGGCCGACGCGGTTATCGTCAATGTTATCCGACTGAAGCTGCATGAAACAATACAGCATACGAACGTTGCTGCTCGCAACTGCGGTGGTCGCCGTATTGATTTCGGTCTACTCGATTAACAAAAACAACAAATTGTGGCGAAACACCAGATTCAATTGCGACTACGACGCGATCGTCACCCTTCCATCTGGCACCAAGTTCTGGACTAACACATGGACTACGACCGACATTGGCATTCCCACCGCCCACACTGGAACCGGCGTGTGGCTTGAGGGCCGTGAACTACTCTACTTCAACCAATCCCCCGGCATGAAGAGGTTCGCTACTCTGACCGTTGATGGTAAAACCACCAATGCGGTGGTGCTTAAATGGTCGATGACTTGTTACGCTTCGAAGGGCATGACCGAATACACTTGCACCGTTGTACCTGAAACCGAGATGCCTTCTGATGATGGTACAAGACCGTAGCGGATAACAACGCGATGAACCGCAGTCGGCCACGACGGTTTGCGGTCATCTAAGCGTCAATCTGGCCGACGCGGTTATCGTTGGCGTTGAACTTAATCGACTCACTCTGGTTCAGATCGTTGTCTCTATTGCTGGGGTGACTGCCCGCATCCCTGCGGGAAGAGGGTTGGCGTCCATGCCAACCAAGAACGGGATCGATGAGCTTCGCTCGCTGTTTTTTTGAAGGCATGCGATACACGCTGCGCTGGCTCGGTTCTCGTGATCGTCAGAACGAAATTGCTGGCTTGTTTTGCGAGCCAA
>NZ_SJPY01000036.1 GCF_007860185.1 Novipirellula aureliae | reverse complement strand
CACGTTTACGCCAACGGCGTTAAATTCCAAAGCCCAGGGTCGCCGCCCCGGCGCACCCTGGGTTGCCGGCACCAACGAACGCGAAAAACCCCAACGGGGTTTGACAACCGCCAACACCACACGCGTTGTCGAACCCCGTTGGGGTTCATGGTTACCGGTGGCATCGTTGACCCAGGGTGCGCTTGCGCGACCCTGGGCTACGGAATGTAACCGCGTTGCGGTATTTGCGCACGTTCACGCCAACGCCATTCGGTTTGGAACACGACAAAACCATTGAACGTCGCGGTATCGCACACCTTTACGCCAACGGCGTTAAAGTCCAAAGCCCAGGGTCGCCGCCCCGGCGCACCCTGGGTTGCCGGCACCAACGAAAACGAAAAACCCCAACGGGGTTTGACAACCGCCAGCACCACACGCATTGTCGAACCCCGTTGGGGTTCATGGTTACCGGTGGCATCGTTGACCCAGGGTGCGCTTGCGCGACCCTGGGCTACGAAATGTAACCGCGTCGCGGTATCGCGTACGTTCACGCCAACGCCATTCGGTTTGGAACACGACAAAATCATTGAACGTCGCGGTATCGCCCACCTTTACGCCAACGGCGTTAAATTCCAAAGCCCAGGGTCGCCGCTTCGGCGCACCCTGGGTTGCCGGCACCAACGAACGCGAAAAACCCCAACGGGGTTTGACAACCGCCAGCACCACACGCGTTGTCGAACCCCGTTGGGGTTCATGGTTACCGGTGGCATCGGCGACCCAGGGTGCGCTTGCGCGACCCTGGGCTACGGAATGTAACCGCGTTGCGGTATTTGCGCACCTTCACGCCAACGCCATTCGGTTTGGAACACGACAAAACCATTGAACGTCGCGGTATCGCGCACCTTTACGCCAACGGCGTTAAATTCCAAAGCCCAGGGTCGCCGCCCCGGCGCACCCTGGGTTGCCGGCACCAACGAACGCGAAAAACCCCAACGGGGTTTGACAACCGCCAACACCACACGCATTGTCGAACCCCGTTGGGGTTCATGGTTACCGGTGGCATCGGCGACCCAGGGTGCGCTTGCGCGACCCTGGGCTACGGAATGTAACCGCGTTGCGGTATTTGCGCACCTTTACGCCAACGCCATCCGGTTTGGAACACGACAAAACCATTGAACGTCGCGGTATCGCGCACGTTTACGCCAACGGCGTTAAATTCCAAAGCCCAGGGTCGCCGCCCCGGCGCACCCTGGGTTGCCGGCACCAACGAAAACGAAAAAACCCAACGGGGTTTGACAACCGCCAGCACCACACGCATTGTCGAACCCCGTTGGGGTTCATGGTTGCCGGAGGCATCGGCGACCCAGGGTGCGCTTGCGCGACCCTGGGCTACGGAATGTAACCGCGTTGCGGTATTTGCGCACGTTCACGCCAACGCCATTCGGTTTGAAACACGACAAAACCATTGAACGTCGCGGTATCGCGCACCTTTACGCCAACGGCGTTAAATTCCAAAGCCCAGGGTCGCCGCCCCGGCGCACCCTGGGTTGCCGGCACCAACGAAAACGAAAAACCCCAACGGGGTTTGACAACCGCCAGCACCACACGCGTTGTCG
>NZ_SJPY01000035.1 GCF_007860185.1 Novipirellula aureliae | reverse complement strand
GCAGTTGTACTTTGCGGGAATGTGTCCGAACACCGACTTTATGTTAGAATCGTTTTAAGCGGATTGCCAACGTAAGCGGTCTGCACGACAAAGTTCAACGCACATTCTATCCGTGGACCAGGCGAAAAACGTCAACCATTGATCAAGGCTTTTCCACGCCTGGTCCCCGGATAGAATGCAATTCGTTATCCGACTGAAATCACTCGTCTCGAGACTGACCGAAATGACACGCGGTAACATTCGATCCGACTCGCGCACAGGCACAGCCGCAGCTGATTCCACCTCCGGATTTGTCGCGGACGGATACGACCGACTCGTATCTGCAATCGAATCCGATGCTCGCCGCAACGTCGAGGAAAAGTACGCCGACGAATGGAATGGCGCGGGTATCCTACGCCGCTGGAAACTTCAACGGCAAATGGAGGCTGAAATTGCCGTTGCCGTTGCTGAGAACTTGCCTGACGTGTCACCCGACGCGTTGTTTTGATGCTATACTCCTACCATCGCTCTCTGCTCGCACAGATCATGCCGGCGACGTCGCTTAAACTTGTTGATGTCATCGGACTGGTTCCGAGCGTATAATTGAGGACGACGTTGTTTGGTAAACGATATGTCACCGAAGGGGACGAAGTCCGTCGTGGAATCGCCTGATGGCACACTGGACACTTCGTAATCCGTCGTGGTACTTCGTGTACTTGGTTGCAAACGTTTGCTCGGTAATTAAATCAAACCTAATTCACTCACACCGTAGCGGATAACCAAACGATCAACCGCAGTCGGCCACGAGCGTTTGCTCTGTGGTCAGCGTTAAACTGGCCGACGCGGTTATCGTCGGCGTTCGTAGGCGCTGGTGACCGCAGAACGCTCCGTTCTCATTTGAGGTCATGCTGGTGTTTATCCCAAGAAAACCAAATGCACGTGTTCATCCAGGGAATCCATATATTTACACTTATCGACCCTGTCGTTCGAGACGGCAAGGTAGTGGGGAACTACAAAGTGGTTCACAAGAACCGGTTTTCCCAGAAAATCGGCTTTCTGAGGCGTGGACAGACCGTCTCCGTTCTTGTGGGTGGTCTCAAGGGTAGATTGGAAACTGAACCATCGGCGAACGAGGTGACAATACATCTCCTCGACGGCAAGTAGGTCACTACGAAGCACGCCGACTGCATCCAATGCCGCTGACTTCCAACGCCTGAAATCCGACGCCCGAATTTGCTTGCGTGCGCACCGGCGACTCGATACGATTGCGGTACCGCCTGTCGTGTCGTGTATCGCTACGTGCTTGATCCAGGGTGCGCTACGAACAACGGCGATGAACCGCAGTAATGTGCTCTCCGCTACGGCGGGTTGGCTGCGCCATTGTACCCGCCTCCGCTACGATCACATTACGCGGTTATCGCAAACGTTGAACTTAATCGAATCACTCTGGTTCAGATCGTTGTCTCTATTGCTGGGGGTGACTGCCCGTATCCCTGCGGGAAGAGGGTTGGCACCCATGCCAACCAAGAACGGGATCGATGAGCTTCGCTCGCTGTTTTTTTGAAGGCATGCGATACACGCTGCGCTGGCTCGGTTCTCGTGATCGTCAGAACGAAATTGCTGGCTTGTTTTGCGAGCCAA
>NZ_SJPY01000034.1 GCF_007860185.1 Novipirellula aureliae | reverse complement strand
AACGATACGGATCACGTGGTCGCCGCGAGCGATCAACCACTTCAATAAACTTAATTCGGCGACTCACGTGCATCCGCTGGTTCGCCTGTCAATCATGCTGAACACTTTCTCCGTTTGACCTCGTTGACCAAGCGTTTAGAATTACGCTGTCAGCTGATTCGCCTACAAACTGAACTGATCCATCCGCGAACAGGCAATTTGCTCCCGAATCGTGAAAGCTGTAGATGCCGGACATGTTGTCATGGTTTACTCTTCCATTGTGCGGAGCCAGCCAAGCAAAGTGTGTACTAATCGCCCAGGCGGCCTGGTGATTGTCGAACGCTCTGTTGCCAGAGTACGGCCAAGATTCATACAGCCTTCCGTCTTTATACCAATCAGGACGTGCAGAACGCTCTGCAACGAGCATTGTGTTGGATAGCCCGTCGGAGATGTCGCGAAATTTTGCTGTGCGATATGAAACAGGAATGAGTTTGTTCGCTTCGATTTTGTAGGTTGGTTCACCCCAAGCTCCGAATTCAATGTGGGACAAGTAGGGAGGCCGTTCTCCGACGGAATCATTAATTCCGGCACCCCCGATAATTTCGTAGTCAGATCTTGCTGCGGTTCCAACGATGACGAAGTTGGCAGGTACAACTTTATTGAACGATTGAATATCTGGAACGTACCTGTTGGGTGTTGACGTAGATGGACACTGAAACACCGCCAGTTCGCTATTTATCCAGGATTCATTCGAGACCTCGGTCGCAGGAAGTGATGGATCGATCTTGGCAAACATTGCGGACTGTTCCAGTTGCGGAAGAATGGACACTCGCCATGAGTAGCAGTGGAACTCCTCTTCCACAGTGGGCGGGTTAGCCCGGAAAGAACCGTTGTACAACGAGGGCAGTTGTCGCATTGACGATTCATAAGATTGTATCGCAAGCCCAACTTGTCGCAGATTGTTTGTGCACGTTGTCCGCCTCATCGATTCGCGGACGCGTTGCAACGCTGGCATCGTCATCGCTATAAGAATGCCCAGTATTGAGACGACTGCGATTAGTTCGATTTTCGTAAATCCAGACACCCGTTTTCGCATGACGAACTCGATAGGGAATTTGCGCAATGATCGCTGCCAAGGGATTGATGCGCAGTGAGCTAGTATTTGTTCAACCGAATAAATTTTTTGTCGGCGAACGGTAGCGATAACCGCTTCGGCTAGATTAACGCTGACCACAGAGTAAACGCTCGTGGCCGACTGCGGTTCATCGATTGGTTATCGGACAGTATGGGGATCGACGAGATGTTGGCGACGCAGAATTTCAAGGATGAACTAAGCGGCGGCATTGGATCAGAGTCGGTCCAGTCTTCGACCCCTTCGGTGACACATTCGCCCCGATTCGGTATCGCGATCATTGTAGCAGATCGAAGCGAGACATATCAACAATCGAACGAGTAAGCATTGCAGACGGGACATCAGCGCATCAATCGACCGAGCAACAACATCGCACCAATTGCAGCATGAACGCCAGCGCATCAATCCGATAACGGCGGCCGTCACCGGGACGGCGGGAAAAGTTGTCCATTATAAAAAACGCTAGTTCGCCGTCTCCGGTGCACGGAATGGTTCCGCTTCTCCGATTGGTGGTGCAATGCGACTGTTAGGCTT
>NZ_SJPY01000033.1 GCF_007860185.1 Novipirellula aureliae | reverse complement strand
CTAACGTTGTTGTTCACGATCCATTCTCGCCACGCCGCATCTTCGACTATGAAGCGGATGATTCGATCGTCGATCCGATGGAAACCAACGCCTTCCATTGGGATTCGACCGAGTGGGTGGCGTCATGACGATTTCCACCGACCGCTTCTCGCGACAGGCAGCACTCGTGCCGCTCGATCGCATGGCGGACAAGCTGGTGACGGTGATCGGTGTCGGTGCAATCGGCCGTCAGGTGGCCTTGCAGCTGGCATCGATCGGTGTTCGGCATTTACAACTGATTGATTTTGATACGGTCGAATCAACCAATATCACCACACAAGGCTACCTGGCCTCGGACGTTGGTGTCACCAAAGTGCTGGCCACGACACTGGCCATCGAACGAATCGACCCGACGATCGAGATCGACATGATCATCGATCGCTATCGCCGTAGCCAGCAAGTGGGTCAGGTGATCTTCTGCTGTGTCGACTCGATTACGGCTCGGTCTGCCATTTGGCGAAGCCTACGCGGTCAAGTCGATCTGTTTGTCGACGGCCGGATGCGAGGCGAAGTGCTTCGCGTTTTAACGGCCTCTAACGACTCCTCAGTGGATTACTACGCCACGACCCTATTTGCCCCTACAGAGGCCCAGCAGGGTGCCTGTACGTCACATGGCACGATCTACACCGCCTCGATCGCAGCAGGGCTGATGGTCCAGCAGTTCACACGCTGGCTACGTAACCTGCCGACCGACCGTGACTTATCTTGCAACCTACTCGCCAGTGAACTTGTCGTTTGCTGAGCGATTTTCCCAATTCATTCCACAACCCTACAAGGAGTCAAATCATGACGACCCGAATCACGGTGGGAGTCAGCCGTAAGCATGGGCAGCCGAACTTCGGTAGCCAGGGTGCTGACTGTCACATCGACTTTGAAATCGGTGGCGACCCGCTTGCCGAGCCTGACGGCCAATTGATCGGACGCATCCGTGAGGCGTTCCATTTGTGCCGCCAAGAAGTCGAACGGGAACTTGCGGTTTGAAACTACAAAAGCCAGCCCGCAGCCCTCTCGCGACCCTCCTCAGGCTTCACAGCACACCAATGGGCAAGCACCCGCAGGCGGCAACGGCCAATCGCGTATTCGCGAAGCGACCGAGGCCCAAATCCGAGCGATTCACGCGATCGCCTCGAAGGCAAACGTCCATTTGGCAAGCCAACTCGAAACCGACTTTGCCGTTTCCACGCCGAAGCAGTTGACGCTGCGGCAAGCCAGCGACTTGATCGAAAAGCTCAAAAGTCGTCTAAACCAAACTGCGTCGTAGCCAGCTGAATCAAATTCGCTACTACCTCGCTCCTTTCTCTTCACTACTCAAAAACAGGGACAATACAACGAATGCTCTCGCAGCTAGTCCTGATCGCGGTTTTGTCTTTCGCCCTTGCGTCAGCGATGCTCGTGGTACGCAACGACCGGAGGCAAATTCGAACCATGCGGCGGATGATGCAAATGATGATCCGCCAACAACCAACCAAGGAGCAACCGGCCCATGAAACCACTCCTCGTCAACCTGATCGTCGGTAGTCTTTCGCTGACGATTCTCCCCGGCATGTCGACGCGAACGACGACACGAGTCACACCCGAGACTTTCGAGGAACTCGTACGCCTGCAACAATCGGTGGGCGATCTGCAAGGTGAACTCAATCGCGG
>NZ_SJPY01000032.1 GCF_007860185.1 Novipirellula aureliae | reverse complement strand
GCGAAGTGCACACACTAAAAATCAACACAAAGTTGCGCGCAAAAAGGGGAGGAGTCAACTCCAAGTTCAAGCATGGTCCGGGCTTCAGCGGCTTAACGCGAGCTCGAAGTATCGGCTCGCTTGCCGCAAGGACGCTTGACAAGCAAGCGTAAAGCGACGACATGGTTATCCGGCTTTTTACGGATGAAGCGGTAAACCATTTTTCGCCACTTCAATATACTTTTCCGTTTCCACGTACGCGAGAATGTGATCTCTAATAGCCCGCAGGAATTGACCATCAGAATCAGATGCAAAAGTTTCCAAATCCGTATGTGCAATCGTGTCCATGTTTACCAGCTGTCGTATCCCTTCATCCGTCACCGGCAAGAAGTCCGCAGACCGGAGAAGGTCCATGATTAGCCGTTCGTCTTTGGATCTTACCCCAACAAGCCGTTCGTTAAAGCATAGGCGACCAGGAGATTCAATTTCATGCAGAGGATAGTTTCCGAGGAATGAGTGTTGATTTAGTGCTATCAAGCACATTTGTCCGGTGTTGGTTACGCCAACGAGTTCCCTAGACCCACCGTCTTGTGCAATCGCTCCTAAAACGAGCGTGATTGAATCGATGTCACTGAGAGTAACCGGTCTGGAATCCCATGGCCTGCGTGTCTTGGAAGCGCAGCCGAGCGTGGTCAAAACACAGGCAAGAAGAACGCGAGATAAAGTCATTGCTTGATCGGATAACGGTATCGATATGCGGGCGGCGGCGAGAGATCCAACCACTGCGAAAACGGTGACCACCGCCGCTCCGTATCATCGCATGGTTACCCGCCGGTGTTTGGAAAGTAGCCGTCAGGGCCGACGCCGACCGCCTCGAATGTCCGACCAGTCGGGTCGTCCAAGTCTTGGCTTGCATCTGGAACAACAGAACGCCAGAGGCTGAGTTGAAGCTTCGGAAAGACGTACGTGTAGCCGGGTTCGGGAGCATCAGGGTCGAACGGAGCCAGTTTTTCAACGTGGGCGACAGCGGAATCGGCATCCAGTTCGTGTAGACATTCGCCGTCCAATAATGCGCGGAAGTTCTCGGATTCTGCGATCTCGATGAATGCAACCTTTCCAGCAGCATCAAAATCGATCGCTAGATCTTCGAGGTACCATTCGCGTTCTTCGTCACCGTCACCATCGTGTGGCCCAATAAGTTCACGGACGTCCGCGCGCGTCATGCCGAACCGAATTGGTCCAACGCCAACCGTCGGGAGTATGTCGAACGCTTTCATAGAGTTTCTTCAGTCGGGTAACGTCACCGATCACGTGGCGGCGACGAGAAATGTTTGATTTTCAAAAAAGGTTCTTTCGCCGCTCACGTGCATCGGATGGTTCTGGCTCTCCAACGCCGCTCGATCAAGCTCGTGCTCAGCGAAGCGGTACTCGTGCTCGTACTTGACTCCAGTATTGTAAGGAGTGTTGGATTCGAAGGCAACTTGCAGTGCTTAGCAACCGGAGCAGACGTCTTGCAGATTTACAAGCAGTCATTTTTCGTCCGCTCAGCAAACGACCGTGGTAGATCATTGAGCCAAAGTACTCAACACCGAGTCGATCGTGACCGAACGATCGAAGCGGTCATTGAGGACTGGTTTCGATTACGAGTACGAGTACCGTCGCTGGCGCGACTGAGCACGAGCACGATTCTATGGCCAAACGAATTGCATTCTATCCGGGGACCAGGCGTGGAAAGGTCTTGATCAATGGTTGACGTGTTTCGCCTGGTCCACGGATAGAATGTGCGTTGAACTTTGTCGTGCAGACCGCTTACGTTGGCAATC
>NZ_SJPY01000031.1 GCF_007860185.1 Novipirellula aureliae | reverse complement strand
TTGGCTCGCAAAACAAGCCAGCAATTTCGTTCTGACGATCACGAGAACCGAGCCAGCGCAGCGTCTATCGCATGCCTTCAAAAAAACAGCGAGCGAAGCTCATCGATCCCGTTCTTGGTTGGCATGGACGCCAACCCTCTTCCCGCAGGGATGCGGGCAGTCACCCCAGCAATAGAGACAACGATCTGAACCAGAGTGATTCGATTAAGTTCAACGGTAGAAATCACGCGGGACGGGCGAAAAACGTGCAAGCAGGCCAAGAACCGCGACTCCCGTCCTCGCGTGCATTTCATTGTTCTGCCTCTCCGAGCATCTCCGGTCCCAACTTCCTGCTTCCGTGGATGACAGTCAATACTCGAATCTCGTCTTCCGCGATCCGATAGATCAGTCGAAACGAATACACATATAGTTCACGAATATCGTCACGTCCGAACTCGGGTACAACAGATCCAGACTGTGGATGAACCGTCAACTGCGTGGGCCGATTGAGAACGCGTTCGTATACTGACTCTGCGTAAGAAAGAGATTGATCCGCGATGTAATCGAAAATACCCAGCGCATCGGCGGAGGCCCTTTCAGTCCATCGAATGTCCATTAGCCGCGATTTTCTCGCTCCCGTCGATGCGCGACAAGACGCTTTCTCATTTCGTCAGTATCGATAAGTCGTCCTGCTCCCTCGTCAGCTAGGCCAGCTTCAATTTGCTGTCGCACGTAGAGGTGATACTGAACGTCTTCCAATGAAGCGTCAGATGGAAGCAATCGAGCGATTTCAGTCAATGTGTCACGCACGGGCAATGGTGAATCAGCCATGGAAGTCTCCTTATCAGTGTCTCCATCTTAATCGCTGGCGAGGAATACGGCAAACGCACTGATTTCGACGGCAGAACGGTGACGGTCACCGCGATCCGGCGGTTGATATTGTTATGGCCTAGTTTAGCAAGGCCGGATCTGCGGTGCACCGTTTGGTTATTCCCTTTGTCAGTCCTTGTAGAAAAATGCAACCTTCACGCCGGGGTGCTTTGACGCAAATGTCTTGACGGCATCAGAGGACATCGCTGTCTGTTGTAGATTCAAAAATCGAACCGATTCAAACGTGCCAAGTGGGGCAAGTGATTGGTCCGTAACCTTCGAGAATTGCAAGTAGACCTCCTGAAGTTCCCGAAGCGACCGCAGGTCCGCGGCGATCGCAGTCAAGTCGTCATCGTCGAACTCAAACGCAAATTTGTTGGCGTTCATTCCAGCGGTTTGACCAGTTACGTCAACCGCATAAACGCGTTGAGTAAAGTCAGGCCGGAACCCTAGTTTGAGCATCCAAGGTGACGCCATGTTCTCGTATTGAATCGATGCGTCTGGTACGATCGCCTGAATGCGGGCAACAGTGGCTACCTCGGAACGACGTGCAGACAATTGTGATGCTATCCACCAGAACGGAAATGCACATACAAAGGTCAGAACAAGTAGGGCGCGAATTGAGAATCGCAACCGGCGTCGCTTGCGTACGTTTGCGTCAATCATGCTCGGTTCCAATTGAGTCATCGTGAGAATCTAGTGGAACGCCAGACATCACCGAGGATAACACCAAGGGACAGAGCATGATTTTGGTGGATTTGCCTTTTCCCTAACCGAGGTATACGATTCCTGGTGATTCTGCTGATGCTTTTCTCTCGGGAGGTGTGTGATGGTTCGGTTGGCACGTAGCGAGGTGTTTGATCCGCAAGAGGTCGTTATCGCCCATCTCTACAATCGGACCTGCCGACGCTGTTTCCTGATGGGAAATGACCAAGTGTCCGGCAAAAACTTCGACCACCGGAAAATTTGGATCGAAAAGTATCTGCAACAGTTTGCCAAATACTTTTCTATAGATTTGCTAGCATTTGCCATACTAGACAACCACATCCACTTGATCCTAAGATCGCGGCCCGATCTGGTGGCGACCTGGAGCGATAGAGAGGTGGCTCGGCGCTGGTTGATGCTCTGTCCACACCG
>NZ_SJPY01000030.1 GCF_007860185.1 Novipirellula aureliae | reverse complement strand
GTAGTCCGCTTGGGGAACCAGGATGGGTGGAGTCAATCGCACGTCGCTTGGACCTTGAATCAACCTTACGCCCTCGGGGACGCCCGAAGAAAAAGCTACCAAACGAGTCTCGATTGCCAAGAAATGAGTCCTGACACCTTTATCTCTCACTCGGGGACGCCCGAAGAAAAAGCTACCAAACGAGTCTCGATTGCCAAGAAATGAGTCCTGACACCTTTATCTCTTCCTGACACCTTTATCTCTTCCAAGAAATGAGTCCTGACACCTTTATCTCTTCCAAGAAATGAGTCCTGACACCTTTATCTCTTCCAAGAAATGAGTCCTGACACCTTTATCTCTTCATATCTTTAATCTTTAAGAAAAATCCTCCTATCTAACGATGAAATCATCCTCTTTCAGTGTATTGCGATTGCCTGCGCGACCATGGCTGTGCCAATTTGTTTTTTGCCTCACTTGGTTTGCTGCTCTGGGGCTTTCGCTCTCGAGCGGGGAGGCCAGTGAAGAGCGCGGGGTTTGGTGGTGGACTTCGCCAGATCACCCGTGGGGCACCGAGCAAGTCATCGGGAACCCGGACAAAGAAAGCGCTGCGCTGGAATTTCTCAAAGAATGGGGAATCAACCGTCTCTATGGCTGTTACAGCAAGCAAACAATGGCTCGGCCTGCCGTGGTTCGAGACTGGAATGAGCGAGTTCACGCCGCGGGCATGAGCTCGCAATTGCTGCTATCGGAGAATACGTGGATCGAGCCGCGCAATCGCGCCAACCTGCTAACGGTTCACATCCAGCGCGAACTGATCGATTTCAACGCTGATTGCGCCAATTCCACTCAGCGTTTTGACGGACTTCATCTAGACATCGAGCCACATGGCCTGCCCAACTGGACATCCATCACTCCGCTCGAACGCAAACGCCTGCTGCTACAATTCCGGGACACCCTCCGCGAGGTTCGCGAATATCTGGATGCGCATGGCGGCAAAGAGATTCCGGTCTATGCTGATCTACCTGTGTGGTATGATCAGGTCGGCAAGCCGGTGGGCTGGGAATCTGACGAGGAACGCGATGCTTGTTTTGCGGATATGGCTCAATCGTTGGCGGGGATTTCCCTGATGGCCTACGAACGCGATACGGCTTCACGGATCGAAAGCGGGGTGATTTGGGAACTGCAAAATTTCAAGGGCGAAGTCCGTGTTGGACTGGAAGCAAGCGTCGGCCCAGACAAAAACAAGACCTGGAAATCATTTAATGACCTGATTGCCATAATCCGGGCTGTGGAAGCCGCAACTCCGACCCGGAAGGTCGATTTGCATGACTTCATCCAATTCCACGATCTGGCCGTCGAATCCGCTCGGTGAGTCCTTGAATCCTACGGTGCGGCGGGCGACGTTGATTCCCTGAGTTGATGAAGAGAAGGGGAAGGATGAAGAAAAGCACAGTCTCAAATTCCAATGGCTCGTCGTTGCGTCCGAGCACTTCTCAGTCAGCATTGGTGGTTCAGTCTTCGCCACCCTGGTAGAGAATTCTCGATCAATCGATTTGCCTCGCCAGACTTTGTCGGCCGCTGACGATTTGGAAAACCATTGGATTGGCTCGATTAGCCATTCGACATTGGCGGTCTACCATGACGATGTCCCGTTTCTCCCACGCGTTTTGCCTCCAACACAGCAGTGATTTTCTTCGGGTTGGCCAAACCCGTACGCACGCCGATGATCGGGCCGGCGGAATCGCAAAATCGAAAACGCAGATCGGTCGATTTGCTTCTAAGTCGGTGACTGCGTTCATGACTCAGGACAAACCCTCCTTGGGCTTCAACGGCACGTAGTTAATTCCTTAATTGCCTTATCGGAGAAACGCTTTGCGGGGGTCAGAAGAAACGCTCCGCGGGGGTCAGCAACGGTCTAATGGTTTGTCAAGTTCGGTTTGGAAATAAAGTATTTCCAAACTCCGATTTTGCTCCTCCAGCGGAATTGGGGACCAGCCCCCAAACCCCCGAGGTTTTCTAAGAGCATAACTCCGGTGTTCGATGAATTGGTTCACGGCTTGGTAGTATTGTGGCAACATAGGTTTGCTCGGTGAAGCGG
>NZ_SJPY01000029.1 GCF_007860185.1 Novipirellula aureliae | reverse complement strand
TCGCATTGGCGATATTGAGATGCTACGCGAAGAAACCTCTGCCTGGGCCAGCGATGTAAATGAAACCCAACGCGGAGTCGATTGGCAAATGAAAATCGACGAAGCGAGGACAAAGCTGCTTTCCGTCCATCCTAAAATTAAGATGTAACGCAGCACTAGGCGTCCCTTCTCCATTTTTCTTGTTGTGACCTTCTTTGCGATGCCGAAGGATAAATGTACGGACTCGTTGCGGCCCTTCCGAGGGAAAGATCCTATCTCACGGGGGCACACGCCCGTTTCCCGACGATCAAGTGCAACAGGCAACGCATAATTCTCGGCGAAGTCCAATCGGGGTAATACTACACCACCTGACATCATGCTCTGTCCCTTCGTCAGTCTTTGTCCCTTCGTCAGTCTTGCGTCGTGCTGGAATCGGAATTAACGAGTTTCGCAACCTTGCAATAGCGATCAATCAGAGACATTCCAAAGCATATGCGAAAGCAGTGTTCAAAACCCTTCGGGATGCACAGCGACGGTCGAGCAACCAAACAGAACTGACTAACAATGTTGCAAAAGCACTCAATCGTATTGCGAAAATATTAGGCGAAGGAAATCCTTTCCAATGAATGAAAGATCGTACACTGGTACCCCATACGCAAATCTCTTCAAGGCACTAACAGATCTGCATGACTTAGATATGATTCAAAAGATTCTTGAGGACCATCCACGCGTAAAGAAAAAGGTGGGCCTTGATCTGTTGTGTGAGGCCGCGAAGCAATCGTCACCAGATATCCTAAGATGGCTTGCGGAGAACGGATGGGACATAAATCACTTTGACGGTCACTTTAGCGTGCTCTCGTGGGCCATACTACGCGGTAAACATGAGAACGCAAAGTGCTTATTGGAGTTGGGGGCCGACCCAAACCTCGACTGTCCATTGTTCTCAGTCGCAGGATCGAAAAAATACACAGATGATCCGATTCCATTGGCAAAGCTGCTTCTGGATTACGGGGCCGATATTAATCATCTTTTTGTTACAAACAACGATCAGGTGCCTGACCAAACTGCGCTAGATCGAGCCGAAGAACTGGGGGTTGATGAACTCTCCGCCTTTCTACGATCAAACGGCGCATTGCGTGCCGGTGAACTTTCCGACACCGATGCTGCTTCCACCGAAGCTGTTTCCACCGATGGCGACAAAGAGGTTGTCTCAAGACATCTTGCCAAAACATACGCGCCGGTGGATCCTTCCGCATACACGCAAATCGTTTCGCCAACGCAAATCGCAGTTCGGGTTTTGAGAGACGACGAGGCTGGTCTGGCTATGTTATTTACTGAAGGCTTAAGTCAACACGAACTCAATGTACCCAATGGAAAGGAGGGTTTCCGTTTTGCGGAACTGCTTCTTTATGTGCCACTCTCTATGATTGACAAAAATTACACAGGACTTGATCCGGAGAAAACATGGCCAGTCCAGTGGATGTTTAAGATTGCGAATTACACAGTAGAGTCAGGAGATTGGTTAGGAGATAGTGTAACGAGCTTTGCGGACGAACAACTACAGCCGCTTGGACCTGGAACTCGCTTTACCGCCTGGATGCTGGCGCTGTCCACAAACGACGACCACAGGATACCCTTTGGGTCGAAAGGCGAAATAAGGATGTACCAATTGTTTCCGCTGTACTCTGAAGAGTATCAGCTATTTAAGATGGAGGGTTTTGGTGCGTTGTACGAACGCCTTGAAAGCGTAGGATTACCAGAGTATGTGGACGTAGATCGCGAAAATTTGGTCACGTAAAAAAGCACCAATCAAAGGGTCATAGCACTTTTCCGCGAAAGACGAATGCATGGGCGAGTGCATGGGGACAGAGCATGAGGTTGGTGTATTTGCCTTCTCCCGTGTGGAGATATAGGATTCTTTAGAGAGTTTGCTGATGCTTTTCTTCTGGAGGGGGAGCGTTTCGCGGGAGGCAGACTTGATCTTCGGTTTTCGTTCAGTGAAAACCGAAGATCAAGACTGACCCCGACGAAGTCTCTCAAGACGGTCTCAAGTCGCTTTCCGGCGGTGCCGACAAGATCGCCGGCCTGATCCCCATGGTCTTCGAGGACGCCAGCAACTCCTCGAAGCCGTCGTCGCTAACGTCACGACCGCCTAAACTCCGTGCCTTCGTGCCTCTGTGAGAGCCCCGCTGTCCGGCAATGAATCTCTCACAGAGGCACGGAGTCACAGAGGGAACGCTTCGCGAAGATCAAGACT
>NZ_SJPY01000028.1 GCF_007860185.1 Novipirellula aureliae | reverse complement strand
CTCAAGCTACTTCAAAGCGAAGGTCATCTATCGCTAGTATCAACATCGAAAGAATCGGGCAGCGGACGTACGACGACCGAGCGGTACGAGGTCGATGGACCCGTGGCATTGGTGATGACGACGACGTCGCTGGATGTCGATCCTGAGCTGCTGAATCGTTGCTTGGTCATCAACGTCGATGAAAGCGTTAAACAAACAGCCGCGATTCATGCTGCCCAACGTCATGTGGATACGCTTGACGGCTGGGACAACGAAGAAGACCAAGATCGATTGACGCTGCTGCACCAGAACGCCCAGCGTCTACTTGGCCGAGTCAAAGTCGTCAATCCGTATGCGGATCAACTGAAGTTCATCGACGCCCAAGCCCGCCATCGACGCGACCACCAAAAGTACCTTTCCTTGATCAAGGCGGTTACGCTACTGCATCAGTTCCAACGCGAAGTAAAGCAGCGGACTAAGAATGGCGTCACCAGCGATTATATCGTCGTCACTCGGCGTGATATTGCCATGGCTAATCGAATTGCCGATTGGGCATTGGGGCGCAGCATCGATGAACTCTCTGCACCGACACGGCGTCTTCTGCTTCAGTTGTATGACTTATCAGGCGAATTGGCACAGCAGCAAGGTGTACCGAAGGACGAGGTCTTATTCACTCGCCGCCAAGCACGCGAAGCGTTGGGCTGGAGTGCATCGCCGATGCGGATTCACCTGGAGCGATTGTGTCGCCATGAGTACGTTGTCGGTCACGGTGGCGGCAGTGGCAAGCTCCATCGCTATCGTCTTTTGTACGATGGCCGTGGACGAGAAGGGCAGCCCGCGTTTACTGGCCTAATCGACCCAACTTCTCTAAAAGAACCACCGTCGGCACCTACGACTACCAACCTGTTCGATCAAAAAGCCACCTGACCGATACCTTTCCGCCACCTGTCCGATTGCTCAAAACAGCTTAAGTCGTTGCACAGCAACAGCTAACCGCCGCACCTGTCCGATTTACCCGGTGCAAGGCATCCCCACCAATAAAAACGTACGTAGTACCGTCGTACGTCAGCGGCCTCTTTGCCGCCCGCTTCGCTGATTCTCAGTGAAGCGAAACCATTACCAACCCCGTCCGTGCTACCGGTGCGCGCGGACACTTTCCCTTCCAGGAAATTTTTACGATGAGCAAGAAACAAAGAAAACCGATGCAGCCGTTCGGCGACGCCAACGATCCCCATGGCTTCTGGCGACTGCTCGGAGAGCACACCGAATGGCTACGCGTGCATAACTACAGCGAAGCGACGATCCGCAAACGAGCGGTCTACGTTCGCTCGTTCGCACGGTGGTGTCTCGACCGAGATTTATTCCAGCCGCGAGTGATCACCAAGCCGATCATCGAATCGTTCCAACGATCGCTGTACCGTCACCGCAAGCAGGACGGGAAGCCGTTGGCGTGGAGCGGACAACATCTTCACTTAAAGGAAGTCCGCAGCTTTTTTGCCTGGCTAGTGAAGTTGAATCATCTGCCGTTTAGTCCAGCCTCGGAGATCGACCTACCGAAGCAGCCGGCGACGCTTCCCAAAGCGATCTTGTCAGCCGATGAGGTCGAGAGAATCCTATCACAGCCTGACACGACAACGCCTTTGGGAATTCGCGACCGAGCGATCTTGGAGACGTTCTATTCGACCGGCATTCGGCGAGCGGAGATGTGTTCTTTGAAGATCGACGACATCCAAGTCGACCGGCAAAGTCTGTTTGTCGAGTGTGGCAAGGGCCAGAAGGATCGTTACGTCCCGATTGGCCTTCGAGCGTTAGTCTGGATCGCCCGCTACGTCGAGCAGGCACGCGACAAGTTGCTGTTGGACAAGAAGGAGCGAACGTTGTTTCTCACCCACCACGGTGAACCGCTGAATCCAGACACGTTGACCGAATATTCGCGACGATAGATCGCCGCGGCTGGCGTGGAGAAGTCTGGCGCGTGTCACATCTATCGTCACACGATGGCGACGCTAATGTTCGAGAACGGAGCGGACATCCGCGTGATCCAAGCGATCTTAGGCCATGCAAAGCTGGACACGACGCAGGTCTACACGCGAGTGGCGCTTGCTCACCTATTGAAAGTCCACGGAGCGACGCATCCGGCAGAAAAAAAGGACGAATCGTAGCTGCACAGCGTCTTGGAATCGTTTAAACTAACGATCATGACGCTCCAAGCAAAAACTCGTCGACCTTCTCCCCACGCGCCTCGCGCGCGTGAGGCTGGCCGTAGTTGCAACCATCGCCGATTGAGCTGCCACTCATCAAC
>NZ_SJPY01000027.1 GCF_007860185.1 Novipirellula aureliae | reverse complement strand
GGATTGCCAACGTAAGCGGTCTGCACGACAAAGTTCAACGCACATTCTATCCGTGGACCAGGCGAAACACGTCAACCATTGATCAAGACCTTTCCACGCCTGGTCCCCGGATAGAATGCAATTCGTTCGTCGAACAGGACATTACTTGCGTTTCCGACTCCGCACGTTGATCTTGATCGTCGCTGCTCTCGCGATCAGTGTTTCGATTACTGAGTTTACGACGCGGGACTACAGGAAACGGCGTCGCATCGAGGCGGACTTGCATTCAATGGGTGCGTACTACGTCAGCTTCGACGACAGCAACGCCCCAGCTTGGGTTGGCTTCATTGCCCCTGTTGGGCTTGACCGACTTGGAGACTATGAGTCGTTTGACAACCTCGACTTCGCTGGCGCAATCGTCACTGATGACACGGTTCGGAATCTATCAAATCTCAAACGGGTTAGAGTACTTCACTTTACGGATTGCAATGTGACCGACGCTCAACTAAAAATGCTCGCAAACATCGGATCGGTATGGATGCTACGGCTCAACGGATCCCCTGTCACGGACGACGCGATTCCCGCGATCGCGTCCATCCGCGGCTTAGAATCGCTGGACGTATCTGGTACATTGATAACGTCGGATGGGGTCGCGGAACTCGAACAACGTCGCCCCGAGATCGTCGTGCGCCACGAACCCTGATGACGTCGACGAACCAATCGATGAACCGCAGTCGGCCACGACCGTTTACTCTGTGGTAACCTCAACACTGGCCGACGCGGTTATCGTCGGCGTTCCCCGACTGGCTTGACGCCTTCACGCTGCACAATACTCGATGGCACTTCCAAATCGCAATCGACGGAACACCCACATTGACGGCAACCACTTTCATTGGGTTAAGGGTTCTCGTGGGGACAATGGACGTGGCGTGGTTACCGTTCAACTTGCAGCGGGATCGGGTGCGAAACTCATGATAGATCCGCATGGTCAAATCAGAGACGATGAGGTGCGGGACGCGATTCGCTTCGCGCTTACTCGGGGTTGGGAACCAAATAATTCGTGTCCGCCAATGTGGATTGGTTTTTCGGATCAACTAGACCCCAATTCGCGATTTGTGTTGCGATCTGCTTCCAATCCGCCCTATTGGAAGGACGCTGGCCGAACATCGGACGGCGGATCTTCCCCACATCAGGAAAGCGGGGAACCAAACGATGCAACCGAGCGGCGAAGTCGGGCGTTTTGAAGTCGTTGATCTTCCGTCGCCGCCGGCTGATCGCTACCGTTCCCCGATTGAAATTGCTTGGATGGCTTGCCCGGCAAAATTCGCTACAATGGTTTGATGCAAAGCGTCTACCTTGAAACAACCGTCATCGGCAACATAGCTGGCCGCCTACACCCGGACCCATTGATCGCCGCACGCCAGACCTTCACGCGCCGATGGTGGGATACGGCCTTGAGCCGATACGAACTCTTCGTTTCTGACCTCGTTTTCGATGAATGCTCCGCTGGCGACCCTTTTGCGGCTTCCGAACGACTGCTCGTTCTGGACGGACTTGCGGTTTTAGAATCGCCCGATACGGCCAAATCGCTTGCCGCTGCGTTACTGGCGGGGAATGCGGTTCCGCAGACCGAACCGCGGGATGCGACGCACATAGCGATTGCCGCTGTAAACGGCATTGAATTGTTGGCGACTTGGAACTTTAAGCATATACTTAATCCATCGACTCAACACTTAATCGATGACATTTGTCGCGATAATGGGTACGAACCCGCGACTATCTGCACACCTGAGCAAATGCTAGAGGCATTCGATGACTCCTGACCCTACTGCTGAAATTAAACGTATCCGGCATCAACTGGGTGCCGACGACGACTTCGATCTTGATCGGATCTTTGCCCGTTTGCACAAGCGTCAATTTAATTCTGGACGGTCTTATGTTCGCCGTGCTCCCCGAAAACCGGCGGACAACCATCGATTGCACCGGAGCGGGCCACGTCATCAAACGGAAGTTCAAGCCTTTCCCGGCCCGCCCGGTGAATCGTAGCGTTGAATCGTAGCGTTGAACTTAATCGACTCGTGATCGATGGTTGCTCGGTCACAGCAGAGCGATGGCGTGCTTTAAGTGACCGTGCATCTTGGTTGGCGGTTGTGACGCTATTCTGACTTGTCAGCGGTGACACTTTCTGGTTGGACCTCTTTTGACTTCCCTATCTCGGAGTCTCATCCTTTGATGGACGCTGGTCCCTTCGTTACGGTCGTAATGGCGGCAAGTGTTCGGATATACAAATTCGTTGCCCGGATAACTCACTAAAGTGAGCAAGTGCGTTCGTTTACCCAAGTAGTCTTGGTTGTTTT
>NZ_SJPY01000026.1 GCF_007860185.1 Novipirellula aureliae | reverse complement strand
GCAAACCTATGTTGCCACAATACTACCAAGCCGTGAACCAATTCATCGAACACCGGAGTTATGCTCTTAGAAAACCTCGGGGGTTTGGGGGCTGGTCCCCAATTCCGCTGGAGGAACAAAATCGGAGTTTGGAAATACTTTAGTTCCAAACCGAACTTGACAAACCATTAGACCGTTGCTGACCCCCGCGAAGCGTTCTCCATCGTGCCGACAACATGGCGGGCATCCTACCCACCAACGAAAAACGGCAGCCTTTCGGCTACCGTTTCTATGAAGCTTCGCTCCGGTGCAAGCAGTGGATCACTCATCAAAGAGACCTGACCCATTTGATTTCCCCGTGCCTTCGGCGAATCGATTCTACTAAGCTGCACGTAAAACTCTCACTTCGCTTACGCTCGTTCGCTATTCGCTTGCGCTCACTGCTCGCCTATCGGCTCGTAAAGATGCGCGGACTCGGCATCCAGCCGAAAGCGATGGCGGGCATCCTGCCCACCAACGAAAAACGGCAGCCTTTCGGCTACCGTTCGGGTGTTGCTTCGCTCAGGTGCAACCGGTGGATTCGTTCGAAACGGTACCGGACACCTTAAAATTATTCTTAGTCATGCGGCGGCCATCCGGGCCGCCGTGCCTTCGGCGAATCGATTCTACTAAGCTGCACGTAAAACTCTCACTTCGCTTACGCTCGTTCGCTATTCGCTTGCGCTCACCGCTCGCCTATCGGCTCGAAGCGTGCGCGGTCACGGCATCCAGCCGAAAGCCATGGCGGGCATCCTGCCCGCCAACGAAAAACGGCAGCCTTTCGGCTACCGTTTCAATGTTTCTTCGCTCCGGTGCATCGTGTGGATTGCGTTAAAACGGTACCGGACACCTTAAACTTATTCATTTCGGTGTCCGACACCTTTGATCGCTCTCAAGCAAGAAAGAGGTGCCGCTTAAAATCGCATGTGTACGTTTCAAACGACACCTCCGGCGAGTCATCATCGACGCACCATCGACTCGGTTATTCCTTCAGTCAGTTGGTCCTCACCAGAGCTGCCGTCCGCTTCACCGAGCACATTCATGTTACCACACCATCACCACACCGTGAACCAATTCATCGAACACCAGAGTTATGCTCTTAGAAAACCTCGGGGGTTTGGGGGCTGGCCCCCAATTCCGCTGGAGGAACAAAATCGGAGTTTGGAAATACTTTATTTCCAAACCGAGCTTGACAAACCATTAGACCGTTGCTGACCCCCGCGAAGCGTTACCTTACACTGCTTAAACTTATTCGCTTCGCTCCAGTGCAGTTAGTCGTTTCCTTCAGAAACTACCCCCGTCCCATTTAATCGCTCCCAACGGTATGACGAAGGGTTGAATCAAGAATGATGATGAAACGCCGTTTACGTTCGACAATAAGGGGTCGCTCAAAATTTGCGATGTCGGCAAGTGTTTTGTTGGAAAGCTGCTCATACCAATCTCTTGTTGTCCACAAAGAATTTTTGAGGCGACGTGAGATGGTTCCGACATGAACTCGATTTCCTAGCACCATGCCAGCGATAGTCTTAAGTCGTCGGTTGTGCGGAGCGAGCAAGAACGCAAGAACCATTGGAGCGAGTGCTTTTTGGATTGG
Organism: Novipirellula aureliae; assembly: GCF_007860185.1. NCBI lineage: Bacteria > Pseudomonadati > Planctomycetota > Planctomycetia > Pirellulales > Pirellulaceae > Novipirellula > Novipirellula aureliae. The sequence goes on along the minus strand of NZ_SJPY01000026.1, from coordinate 1,747 downwards.
CTTGGAAAGATCTTTGGAAATAGGGCGAAAGAAATGCTTGACGTTTTTCGGTAGACCTAATAACATTTTGAAGCTCCCCGGTGCATGCGACATTGCTTCGCGACCGGACGAAAACCATTGAGAGTTCGGTCGCCGGGGAGTATTCTAGGAACTCCGGTGTAACGGGTCGAATTTCAATGCTAGCAAATGATGGAGGCTAAAAAGCGCAACGGCATAGAGTCTGACCCCACGCGAAGCGTCCCCCTAGTGTGTGGGAAACTACCTATTCAGCCATTTCGGTGTCCGACACCTTTGATCGCTCAAGTTTGACCCCCGCGAAGCGTTAACCCTTGTCGCGAAGCGTTACCCCAGTTTTGTTAAAGCAATATCTGCCCAGTATTTTATTTCCTGAGGCTCATCTAATGACGCAACAATATCTTCAAGAACATCTCGTACTGCTCCTAGCTCATTCGCATTCAACTCTGGTTGACGCACACACAAACTCGTAATTGTGTCTAAACGCTTTTCGTACGTGATGCGACTACGCCAATCATCGGGCGTTCCGATCGGTCTTTCCCGATCCATTGTCAAGCCACAAAGGTCCAAGCCAATCCGCATTGCGTTTTGATCCCTACAAGTGATCAATGTCCGCATCCAAATGGGCCACTCACCAAGGCGTGTTTTCAATTCGCCGGATCGTATCCTCGCTTGCATGGATCTCAGAATTTCGATCACGTGTTGCTTGCCTAGCTGATCCGCACAGCGCACACATACAGAGTACGATTCTGCTAAAGCATTTAGAATGCCTCCCAACAACAATGGGGAAGCATCGCTTCTAAGATAATTCGTCGCATAGAACATCAGGTGAGACGTCTTGTAGCTACTGCTGCAAAACTGTAGTAAAGCGATAGCTTCACGATCAAAACGGCTTTCCACAAAAGACCCAGAGTAGTCGTTTGCTATCCGGCAAAGATGAACAGCCTTGAGAAACTCAAAAAGCTGTTGATCACAAAGATCAATATCTAAGGACATTGAACCAGTTGCTCTCCGAGTGATTCCCATAGTTTTGCCGCTCTTCGTTCAAGCGTATACAGTCCATCCAACTGCCTATCAACTTCTCTAATATTGTCCAAAATAGCATCTCGACGTCCGAGCGGAAGATCCGTCCTCAGTTGGTCTCGCAAATTAATCAAGTTCCTACGTGCATCGAAGATTTCATCGCTTAGTTTCCCTAACTCCTCAAAAGCCTCTTTCCTAGCTCGTTCTAACGCTTTTCTTCTTCCCCCGCTGGTGCAGAGTCGCTTTACGCAGGCTCGTAACCCCCCAGCAATCACAGGGCCTTCACCCGATGGAATCGTTATTATGTCGATAACGATAGCGACTCCGGCGATAACTTCAATTATGACAATAGGATTACGCATTTGATCTGGATCGCCGTTTGGCATATCGCCAAACGGGCCATTGTTTCCAGGGAAACCATCAGGTGGGATAAGCCCAAACGGATCAACCTTGTTTATCGGACTTGAATTTACAAACTCAAACAAGTTCCATTCACTTCCATCGAACCCGATGGGGTCTCTGGAGCAAGACCCCAACAAGGCTTGGGGTTTGTAGGGTCGGCGGCGTTTTTGCCGGGGAAGCGTTGATGAGTGGCAGCTCAATCGGCGATGGTTGCAACTACGGCCAGCCTCACGCGCGCGAGGCGCGTGGGGAGAAGGTCGACGAGTTTTTGCTTGGAGCGTCATGATCGTTAGTTTAAACGATTCCA
>NZ_SJPY01000025.1 GCF_007860185.1 Novipirellula aureliae | reverse complement strand
AAAAGCCTATCTCACTGGCATGCATGCACGCTATTTGACGATCAGTTGCAATAGCAAGCAAAAATCCCGACAGCGTCCGTCTGGGGTGTCGCCTCATCACCTGAAATGATGCTCTGTCCCTAATGCCTGCTTACTTCGATCCGTGGATAGTTGCACCATCGCCCCACAGGCCGGAGGCCGAAACATCCTTGCCGGTTGCGTGAGCCACCGGCAGTGGATGACAACCGAACCACTAGCCCGGAGGGCGACACACCAGCAATGATGTGTCGGCCTCCGGCCTGAAAACAATGCGACGGCGGTCGAGAAGTGATGGATGACGTTCACGAATCGGCCCGTCGTCGGCACCGAGCAAAGAGGCAGAAGGAGGAGTCCAAGACCGAGGGAGGACTTCGTCGGGGTCAGTCTTGATCTTCGCGAAGCGTTCCCTCTGTGACTCCGTGCCTCTGTGAGAGATTCATTGCCGGACAGCGGGGCTCTCACAGAGGCACGAAGGCACGGAGTTTAGGCGGTCGTGACGTTAGCGACGAGACAGATAGGGACAGACAGATAGGGACAGAGCATGATTCTGGTGGATTTGCCTTTTCCCTAACCGAGGTATACGATTTCTGGTGATTCTGCTGACGCTTTTCTCTCGGGAGGTGTGTGATGGTTCGGTTGGCACGTAGCGAGGTGTTTGATCCGCAAGAGGTCGTTGTCGCCCATCTCTACAATCGGACCTGCCGACGCTGTTTCCTGATGGGAAATGACCAAGTGTCCGGCAAAAACTTCGACCACCGGAAAATTTGGATCGAAAAGTATCTGCAACAGTTTGCAGAATTTTTCTCTTTAGATTTGCTAGCTTTTTCAATACTAGACAACCACCTCCACTTGATCCTAAGATCGCGGCCCGATCTGGTGGCGACCTGGAGCGATAGGGAGGTGGCTCGGCGCTGGTTGATGCTCTGTCCACACCGCCGGAAATCCGACGGGTCGCCTTTGCCCCCAAGCGAGCCAGAACTCAAATCGATCGCCGGTTGTCCAATCAAATGCCAAGAAATCCGCGAGCGGCTGAGCAGTTTCAGTTGGTGGATGCGGCTGTTGTGCCAACGCGTTGCGATGCGAGCGAATCGCGAGGAACAGGAGTCGGGCCGGTTCTTCCAAGATCGCTACCGTGCAACTCGATTGACGGACGAAGCATCCCTGTTGGCCTGTGCCGCTTACGTGGATTTGAACCTGATTCGTGCCGCGATGGCGGAAACGCTGGAGCAGAGCGATCATACGTCGGTGCAAAAACGAATCGAGGCCATGAAAAGCGAGTCACCAAGCAAAGACAAGCCGGATGCTTTCTTGGCACCTCTGTCGATCGATGAGCAGCTTGATCCCGTTGGTCCCTGTGCTAGCGATAGCGGCAAGCGATGTAGTGATAAAGGCTTCTTACCGATTTCGCTCGTGGATTACTTGAAGCTACTCGATTGGACAGCTCGGCAAGTGGCGCCGGGCAAACGCGGTGTGACGCCTTCGGCTGCACCACCGATTTTGGTTCGGTTGGGACTCGAGCAAGCGACTTGGTGCGAACTGGTGAAGGACTTTGGGAAATTGTTCTGCAGCATTGCAGGACGCCCCGAGAGTGTCGATTCGATGCGTTGTCACCGCACGCACCGCCGCTACCATCTCCGCCGCCGCGCTCGCGAGCTATTGACGCTCCCGGACTGAGTGCCCCTTCTTCGATTTCCCTCCTTTTCGTGACGCTCTTTGAGCTGCCCCCAGGATGAAGGTACGCACCCAATACGGCCATTCCGAGGAAAAAGCCTATCTCACTGGCTTGCACACACGCTATTTGACGATCCGGTGCAATAGCAAAGCAAAAATCCCGACAGCGTCCGTCCGGGGTGTTGCTGTATCACCTGAAATGATGCTCTGTCCCTACGATTCCCTACGATTCTCCTGTCCCTACGATTCTCCGATTGCCTGTCCCTACGATTGCCTACGATTGCCTCCATCGGTGGTAATTGCCCCACCGACTCGTCAAGCACGAGGGAGGGATCGGGGCAGCTCAGCCGGGCATCTTGAACAGAGGGTACCACCAAGGGACAGAGCATGATTCTGGTGGATTTGCCTTTTCCCTAACCGAGGTATACGATTCCTGGTGATTCTGCTGATGCTTTTCTCTCGGGAGGTGTGTGATGGTTCGGTTGGCACGTAGCGAGGTGTTTGATCCGCAAGAGGTCGTTGTCGCCCATCTCTACAATCGGACCTGCCGACGCTGTTTCCTGATGGGAAATGACCAAGTGTCCGGCAAAAACTTCGACCACCGGAAAATTTGGATCGAAAAGTATCTGCAACAGTTTGCGGAATACTTTTCTATAGATTTGCTAGCATTTGCCATACTAGACAACCACATCCACTTGATCCTAAGATCGCGGCCCGATCTGGTGGCGACCTGGAGCGATAGAGAGGTGGCTCGGCGCTGGTTGATGCTCTGTCCACACCGCCGCAAATCCGACGGGTCGCCTTTGCCGCCAAGCGAGCCAGAACTCAAATCGATCGCTGGTTGTCCAATCAAATGCCAAGAAATCCGCGAGCGGCTGAGCAGTTTCAGTTGGTGGATGCGGCTGTTGTGCCAACGCGTTGCGATGCGAGCGAATCGCGAGGAACAGGAGTCGGGCCGGTTCTTCCAAGATCGCTACCGTGCAACTCGATTGACGGACGAAGCATCCCTGTTGGCCTGTGCCGCTTACGTGGATTTGAACCTGATTCGTGCCGCGATGGCGGAAACGCTGGAGCAGAGCGAGCATACGTCGGTGCAAAAACGAATCGAGGCGATGAAAAGTGAGTCACCAAGCGAAGACAAGCCGGATGCTTTCTTGGCACCTCTGTCGATCGATGAGCAGCTTGATCCCGTAGGCCCCTGTGCTAGCGATAGCGGCAAGCGTTGTAGTGATAAAGGCTTCTTACCAATTTCGCTCGTGGATTACTTGAAGCTACTCGATTGGACAGCTCGGCAAGTGGCGCCGGGCAAACGCGGTGTGACGCCTTCGGCTGCACCACCGATTTTGGTTCGGTTGGGACTCGAGCAAGCGACTTGGTGCGAACTGGTGAAGGACTTTGGGAAATTGTTCTGCAGCATTGCTGGACGCCCGGAAAGTGTCGATTCGATGCGTTGTCACCGCACGCACCGCCGCTACCATCTCCGCCGCCGCGCCCGCGAGCTATTGACGCTCCCGGACTGAGCGTCCCTTCTTCGATTTCCCTCCTTTTCGTGACGCTCTTTGAGCTGCCCCCAGGAAGAAGGTACGCACCCAATACGGCCATTCCGAGGAAAAAAGCCTATCTCACTGGCTTGCACACACGCTGTTTGACGATCAGGTGCAATAGCAAAGCAAAAATCCCGACAGCGTCCGTCCGGGGTGTTGCTGTATCACCTGAAATGATGCTCTGTCCCTAAGATTTGCGGCAACACGATCATGTCGTTCTCGGCACACGTGATCGCACGGACTTGATACTGGTACTGGTTGTAGAAACCGTGAAAGAGGACGAGTTGTTGATTACCGTGAGCAGGATCATCAAAAGTATCGATA
>NZ_SJPY01000024.1 GCF_007860185.1 Novipirellula aureliae | reverse complement strand
GTGGTTTGAGGTGTGAACGAAGTAAGAAGCGTTTCATTGTGACCGATCGAGAGATCGAGATCACGGCCTGGTCAGCAGGATTCTCCAGCCGACTCGCCTCAAACCACGGACTTCATGGATTCTTTATCCGTGCTATACTTTACGAATGCCTGAGATTTCACGTTTTCTTGGTGTCATCGTCCGGATGTATTATCGCGACCATGCACCGCCACATTTCCATGCTTCTTACAGTGACTATGAAATTACCGTGGAGATCAATACTGGTATCGTTGAAGGACGGTTTCCACGACGAGCACTTTCTGCGGTTCTTGAATGGCATTCTGAACATGTCGACGAACTTCGTGAAAATTGGAATCTCGCTCGAAACGAATTGCCGCTTGAGAGAATCGAACCTTTGGAGTGACCTATGCTACACGTAACGTTTGCTTCGCACCTTGGCGGACATCGTCTTCATCTGTGCTTCAACGACGGCACCGCTGGTGATATTGATTTAGCGACAAACTTGGACGGACCAATCTTCGAGCCGCTTCGGAATGTGGAATACTTCGCCAATTTCGACCTTTCTGGTCCAACGCTGGAATGGCCCAACGGTGCGGATTTCGCTCCCGAGTACCTTCGTGACCTAGTGCTAGATTCGGCCTCTGTAACCCATGCGGACGGATAACCGTCCGATCAACCGTAGTCGGCCACGAGCGTTTACACTGTGGTCAGCGTTACTCTGGCCGACGCGGTTATCGTCGGCGTTGAACTTAATCAACTCGTGATCGTTGTGATCGATGGTTGCTCGGTCACCGCAGAGCGATGGCGTGCTTTAAGTGACCGTGCATCTTGGTTGGCGGTTGTGACGCTATTCTGACTTGTCAGCGGTGACACTTTTTGGTTGGACCTCTTTTGACTTCCCTCTCTCGGAGTCTCTTCCTCTGATGGACGCTGGTCCCTTCGTTACGGTCGTAATGGCGGCAAGTGTTCGGATATACAAATTCGTTGCCCGGATAACTCACTAAAGTGAGCAAGTGCGTTCGTTTACCCAAGTAGTCTTGGTTGTTTTGATCGCGTTAGCCGAAGATGGCCGATGCGGTGACTCCTCGACTCTTTGTAAACGGGATCGCTATGAGTGTCCTTGCAAGTCCGCCCGCTGCGGCGACTACCAGTTTTGTCACCGCAGGGCGGGAGAAGCTCGGGCAGACGCCAGAAGTGACGAAAGATGTGACGGTTGCTTCGCTGCTCAAGCGGTACGCACCACAGTATGTCAAGAGACACGCCGCTGCGGCGGTCCCCCAAGTGCAAAGCACCAACGAAGTTTGAAGAGTGAAGTTTGAAGAGTGAAACAGTGCATCTTGACTGGCGTTTCACCCTTCACCCTTCACCCTTCGAAAGATCGTCATTGTCCGCAGTGTAGTGGTGCGAGGCGGGCTGATTGGCTCGATTCGACGTGCGAGTTGCTGGTTCCCGGTGTGACCTATTTTCAAGTGGTCTTTACGCTGCCTGAAGAACTCTCAGCGTTGGCACTGGGGAACCGCCGAAAGATCTACAATCTACTGTTTCAATCTGCTTGGGAAGCCCTTCGCGGCCAGATCGCCAAAGAGCAAGGTTTCGAGGCCGCTGCCGCGATGGTGCTGCATACTTGGAATCAGAAACTCGATGCGCACGCGCATGTGCATGCGTTGGTCCCTGGTGGCGGTCCATCGTTGGACCCCTTGCGTCCTGGTTGGATCAAGAGCCGCAAGCGGAGGGGGAAACCTTCTTCCGCTTCGTACTTGGTTGATGCGAAAGAGCTTCGCAAGCGGTATCGTGACGTTGTCTTGAAAGGGCTGCGTCAACTACGAGAGAAGGGCAAGCTCAAGCTGGAGGGTGATTTCAGAGCGTTGCAGGATCAAGCAGGCTGGGACGAGTGGCTGAGTCGATTCGAGCACAAGACCTGGGTGTCATTTATCCAAGGGCCGCCAAACGAGCACTGTCGGCCCGAACACGTCGCGAAATACCTGGCACGTTACATGACGGGTGGCCCGATCAGTGATCGTCGTCTGATTTCACACCAGGATGGGAAGGTGCAATTTTGGGCACGCGTCGGTAACCAGACAGGCGGCGGCGATGGCCGTGCTGCCCCGTACACACTGAGCGGAATGGAGTTTGTTCGTCGCTGGTCGATGCACATTCTGCCCAAGGGTTTTACGAAGTCGCGGCGTTACGGCGGTTACAGTAACCACCATCGTAAACGCTATCTGCAAGCGTGTATCGCGTTGTTGCCGGAGGAGGAGACGCCGATTCCCGTTGCCGAGGAACAGGCGACGCTAGAAGGACTGGTAGAAGAGTTGATACCGCAGTGTCCACATTGCGGCGAGATGATGGAATTGGTGAGGTCTTCCTTCAAGCCGACATGGGGCGAGGTGATGTCGAGCAATTATTGTCCAAGGTGGTATCAAGATGGCTAGCAGCGAGAGTGGATTGCCCCGGCCATCACAACAGAGGCCACCAACGCAAGGATGCAGATTCCGATCCGAGGAATCGGTAGTTGTTGCCTGCGCCGAGATTGGAAATCAGAGGCAAAAAGTCGTGATTGAGTCTTCGGGCGTCGAGTCGATGGCTGGACAACTTGCAATCGGCGTGGTGATGGCATTAGAATATCGGTGTGGCGGGGTCCGTCGCGTGGATTGATTCCGCATACGTTTTCCCACGGTCGACGATCACGAGTCGACAAAGCTCAACGCACATTCTATCCGACTTACATCCGTGCTTCTTGGCGGGCAATGCTCTTTCGGCTAAACTGGAGGTCCAGGAGCCTAACCATGACCATCGCCGAAATTCTACCACAAATCCAGCAATTGCCTGACGCCGAGAAACGGCGACTCGTGGAACTGCTGACCGCTGAACTGCAAAGCCCTAGCCAAAGTGATTCTGCGCTTCCCTCCGAGCCACTTCCGATTTGGTCGCCGCATGATTCCTACCAGGCCGCTTCTGACCTTCTCGACTTTGCTCGCAAGAACGGTGTCGGCTGATCGTGGCTTCACCCATCCGCATCGCCTACACGTCGATGGATTCGCGACTTGGAGACGCGAGCCTGATGCCATATGTTTCCGCCCGGCTAGATCACGCTGCAAGGCTTGTGATGCAACCGGTCTTGTTGATAGCGGTGCTTCGGTTAACGTCCTACCCTTCCGCCTCGGTTGCGAACTTGGGCTTGACTGGGACCAGCAGACGACACCGATCCAACTTTCGGGAAACCTTGCTGACCGCGATGCTCGTTCGGTACTGTTGGCTGTGGACATCGTCAATCTTCCTCCTGTCGATCTGGTTTTTGCGTGGTCGCAACGCAATGGCGTCCCATTGATTTTCGGACAAACCAACTTCTTCATGCAATTTGACGTTTGCTTCTTCCGCACTCGCGGCTTCTTCACGGTTTCGCCACACGATGACGGATAACCACCCGATCAACCGCAGTCGGCCACGACCGTTTACTCTGTGGTCAACGTTAATCGGGCCGACGCGGTTATCGTCGGCGACTATGAAGTCCGTGGTTTGACCAGTGGCGACCGGCCGCTTTTTTGAAAGATTTCTTGCATTGGATGTTTTGTGTTCATTTCTTTGTGGTGAATCGGTGGTAGCGAGCTCCGGCGAGCGATCTGCTATTGATGACTTGGCTTGATTCGATTGGGTACTAAACGACTATTCGAGATGTCGATGCCTTGACCCAAAAGGGTCGGTCCTTGACAGCATCGTCTCAGCATTCCTTACAGGA
>NZ_SJPY01000023.1 GCF_007860185.1 Novipirellula aureliae | reverse complement strand
GGTTCTGGCTGAACAACCTCTCCAAACTTTGCGATCACTTTGGCATCGATCGGATCGGTCTTTGCATCGTGACCAATCCCTTTGGCAAAGTGTCGCACCTGTTTCGGATTAACAATTGCAACATCCATGATTTGCTCTGTACTGAGCGGATTTGTCTTGCGAATACGACGATCGTTCTCATCAACATCCTCTCCTGCGGCCATGGCCAACATCTATTTGAGAAAATCTTCGCTTCCGTAGACCCAATCTCGCAACCGATCGGCTTTTGAATCCACTTCACCGGTTAGACCTTGTTTGACAAACTTCCGGTAACTCGAGAATGGGTCGCTACCGCCATGAAGTCCTGTCCAGTAACGATGGTGCTCTTCGTAGGCAATCCAGTCAAGCTGACGACTCTTCCGCGCATATCCTCCATAACTACTGTTAGGCTAGGTGAACCAACTCGGATGGGAACCAGAAAATGTCATCTCGCACCATTTCTCCAACACCACTGCCTTTCTCAGGTCAAGAAGATAAACTAGACATCTGAAACACGTCACGAGGCAAAACGGAGGAACTTTACGGAAATGAATGTCATCGTCGATTTATGTGTCGTCCCAATGGGCGTTGGCGTTTCGGTGAGCAAGTACGTTGCTGAATGCCAGAAGGTATTGCAGGAAGCAGGACTCGAGCACCAGCTACACGCATACGGCACGAATGTTGAAGGAGACTGGGACGACGTTTTTGCCGCGATCAAGCGTTGCCATGAACGTGTTCATGAGCTGGGTGCTCCGCGAATTACTACTAGCATCAAAGTCGGAACTCGCACAGACCGCGAGCAGTCGATGAAGGATAAGACTGAAAGCGTATACAGGATTGTGCCTACCGAAAACAATTTGGGCTGAACGTTAATAGGACTTGAAACGGAGAAGTAACGATGGCAAAGAAGAAAACGGCTCGGCCCGAAACGACACAGCCAGAATGGAAGACGAAGTGGCCGCGGAACGGAGACCTCGCAACGTGGTTTCGATACATGCTGCGGAAGTGTGAGGCGATTAGCGATGACAATGACGCGGCTGAACGGGCACATCTGCCAATCGAACATCTTGCGGAACTCGACCGCGAAAACGATGCGATCCGCTGGGTGAATCGCTTCTTGAAGCGTCTCCCACAGGATTCCGTTTTGGATACCGTTCACATGGCAGAGCTTGGTGCCAAAGTCAGTCTCAACGCGGGGAACCTCAAGCGGATGGAGAAGTACCTAGCGATAGCGGAATCGACCGAACCCTTCAACACACGTAAATGTGACCGCGGATTCTCCATCAATTCAGTCCGTGACTTCCGAGCTGATAACGGAATCCTGGATCCGAAAGATGCCGTTGATGACGACCAGCGCAACAGGGCTGAATTCTGGGGCGCACACAGGCGTTTTAAGCAGGCACTGAATGCACGCCGAAAGAAGCAGGCTCGACAGGCGGTGGCAGAAATGGAAGGAGTAGCCTGTAAACTAAAAAGAAGGTCACGACGCGAGCAATTCGTCTACTTCGTAGTAACCAGCTACGCAGAGTTGCAGGACACGGACGCTGTCAAGCGATGCATACGTCGGCTCGACAAGCACGACCGTGACATGGTTCTTGATGCAACCACATTGTTAGAGTTAGGAATGAAGCGAGAGGCGATCGCGAGAACTAAAAGAGACATCGCGGAGGATCTCGAAAAACTTGCCATAATGGACGATCCAAATATACACTTTCCGGCGATGTCAATTTCAAGATCGCTGCGTCTATTGTTTGAACAGGGTGAGACGAACTCTGCGAAGCATTGGTTGCGGCGAGCACTCCGAGAGATGCCCACTTGGCCCGCGCTCGAGTTTGGGTGGTCGACATCCGCGGTTTACAACACGTTTGCTGAAGCGGTGGCACTGATTGAAGGTGCCGAAGCTGCCGAGCAGCTACTGGAACAGGCCATGCGGGATGGCCATCTGGAAAAGCGACCTGGTTTTAGCAAAGCCGCTATCAATTCTGCCATTGATCTCAAAGCGGACATGGGACGCATAGAAGAGGCAATCGAGGACGCCCGCAAACTCCGGTCGCCGAAACAGCGACGCAAGGAACTAGGGAAGCTTTTGGCCCGAGCTGGTCGATGGAAAGAACTGCGGGAAGTTCTCTGTCAGGTGACGTCACCGGAAGAGGCGGCGGATGTGATGTGGTGGATCAAGTTTGAATTGCCGGGCGGTGCTGTGAAGTGATCATTCTTGCAGAATCACAGACAGCTGTGACCCGATCAGATACACTTCTATGCTTGACCGCACGTCCGCATAGATGCGTTGGTTTCTTCGACGGGAGGTTTCCACACCGTCGACCGCCAAGCTGTCCGCGTCAATCTTAATGCCGGCTCGCATGGCCATTCTTCGCGAATGCTCGCAGAGCCTTGTGGAACAAATTGGCTGTCATGCCATTGGAGACGTGAATGCTGGTGACACCGAGCGTGGAAACCTCGTTGATGTTTCGCATCTCGTCATCGAAGAAAATCATGTCTTCATGACGGAGACCACTTGATGCTTTCAACGCCGCGAAATGCTTCCGTTTTGATGATGGATAAATCTCGGCAAACGCGAAACGGTGAGTGATCCCAAGCAATTCCACCAGCTCACGCGCCCACGCTGGCTGCTCCGTTCGCGATGCGATCGCCATTTTTATGCACTGCTTGTCGCAATGGTCCAGGATACTGGTAACGTCATCGTACAATCGCACCTGGCGACTCGCCCGATCAAAGACTCGTTCGTTCTGGCGGCGAAATGGCGGCGACAGGCAATCGCACCAAGTGCCATCGCAATCCCAGAGCGTGAAGTCGAGGTCAAAAACGATCAGTTCAGGTTGTCTCAAAGGTGAGTCTCCAGAAGTACGATGCAGCCTATTTGTCAAGAATCTCAACAATGTTTTCGAGGGGACGGCCAATTGCGGCTTTTCCGTCGTGAACGACAATGGGTCGCTCAATCAGCGTTGGATTGGAGGCTAGAATCGCGATCCACTGTTTGTCTGATAGTTCTTGATCGCCAAGGTTTAGTTCCTTAAACAGCTTCTCCTGCTTCCGCACCAATTGGGCCGGGGCAATGTTCAGCAATTGAGCGATCTTTCCAAGCTCCTTTTCGCTTGGTGGGGTCTCCAAATACTTTACAACGTCGAATTCTATCCCACGTGAATTAAGAAGCTCCACGGCAGCACGAGATTTCGAGCACCTTGGATTATGAAAGACGGTCGTCATGATTTCTCGTCGGTATGTCAGGTTTCTATCATTTTACTGCCACAGCAATTGACTGCCGCGAGCACGTGCCAGATTGTAACCGCAATGCATTTAAATTCGAGGGTATTCAAACTAATGCCCGCCGCGTCCCGCGTTTCTGGAGTTCGCCGAAACTCAACCGACAACGCTTTCGAGCAGATGGCATGTCAGTTTCAAACAGCGTTAGCCCGCCACGTGCCGGCGTCGGCCACCGGAGCGCGCCGAGTAGGCGATGGAAGTTCGCCGCTGTGATAGGGAGGAAATCAACATTACTCCGATTGATGCTCAAAAAATAAACGCTTATCGTAAGGTAAGCAAAATTCAGTGAGGTATTGCCGATTAGCTCACCACCGGCGATTTGGTATTGGCTTGCTTGTCCGAGAACCGAACATGCGTTTCTTCACTGTCACGGGGCGCTGAAAAGGGACCAGTGATGGGCGCTTGAAAATCCCCCACAACGAGAGGGGGTTGGTCGAACTACAGTGGTCCGTTTTGCACCTCGCGAAGCGGAGTTCGGTAGATTGTGGCCA
>NZ_SJPY01000022.1 GCF_007860185.1 Novipirellula aureliae | reverse complement strand
CGCTGCTAGTCGATCTTGGCATTCCTCTGCACTTACGACAGATCCTCGACTTAGGACCGCGACCGCCAAATTGTTCACTTGACCGCCAGCGGCCAATGAGCATGCAGCCACGTCCCACGGTTCACCCGCCCCGTCTCGTTGAAGTCGTTGCCAGTCGAGATCTTTCGATCATTATTTATCGCTAATGTGCGATCAATTCGTGCGATCAATCTGTGCCATCAAACTCGGACCACTGTTGGTTGACGTACTCTTGAGCATCCTCGGCTACGATTAGCTCTTCCGGATCTCGATTATCGTTTAATGCCGAATAGGTGTTTAGAAGCATGTTTGGACGGAACAAAAGTTCGGACCCAGCGACTTTGCGAAATCCAAGGCTCGCTAATTCTTTCGGCTCCAGATTCGTCGTGTCCTTCGACATCACCGTGGCCGTGTCCTCGGGATACATGTGGCAGACGGAATCGAGAATAAATGTCCTCCATGAGTTGAGGTCTGGATGAAACGCGGCCCCATGGATAAAGACCAAGCCGTTGACGGGATCGTCGAAACCGAAGTCCTCGCGAATCCCAAGGAAGTTGATGTCCGGCTCGATGGTGGTTTCATAGATTTGCATCCAGGTCGCTGACACGGCGTCACAAACGTGTAGGATGCTCTGACCATCGCCAACGGCACGGGCGATGTCGAAGTAGTCGACAGCCAATCGAGCTGCGACAGTCGGCTCATCACCGGCGGTATGGCACCAAACGTCAATCTCGCTGCTGCGGAAGTAATGAGTCAGGTCGGTCGGTTTCGGATAAAAGGTCGAGTTGCATTCAAAACGCATCGTGTTGGCTTTCGCGGCTGATCTTGTCAAATAGAAGTGAGACAGTTTAGCGACGTTGCAAATGCAGACCAGCACCATCCAAGCATCTTCGAGATGCTGAGTGTCAAACCCATGAGTGGCGTACTGCGCCGACAAAGCCCCGTTCTGCGTGGGCCATTCAGGTGGCACAGGCGGAATCAAGGCCAAACGCCGCCGTCACCGAAGGATAGCGACCGACAGTTAGCGAGAACCCGCGGAAAAGTCGCTTACGCTCAAAGCGATCAACTCGCGTTCTCTATTTCAGCCGATCGTTAGGGGGCGTTTTGGTCAGTCCGTCTCGTCAAAGTACCCTTCGTAATATCCCACGTCCGGCTCCCGCCTTAGGTGGCGACAGTACCGAGCAAGTTGCTTACAAAGATTACTTAGGCTCCGTGCTTAATTCCATTACGTCTCGGATTGGGGTGATTTCGATAGGAAAGGATTGGGGTCAACCTCGAGATTCAGATGAGTCCAAAGGACCAAAGTGATGGGCGATAGCCCTTTACTTTGCTTTCGAATCCGCCGATTTCACCGGAGTGAAGCGACATCGAAACGGTATCCGAAAGGATGCCGTTTTTCATTTGGTGGGAAGGATGTCCGCCACAGGCTTTCGGCACGAAACGTCAGGCCGTGGAAACTTTTGAGCCGATTTCGGTCACATATCGCCCGGCTTCTGTCCGCTCCCGCGCTAACACCGGGGAATGAAATCGGTTAAACTGGGACGCATGCAAACGGCCATCAACAACCGAAACGTCCGCGGCGCTCCTGTGCAACGAGCAGGTCGAATGGCCACAAGTCGCCATGGTGGAAGATCGTCAGCGTCTTGTTGTCGTTTGGTGTCACGCCACTGCCGCAAAACGCGGCATGAAATGCGTCAGCGTCTATGCCAACTCACAATTGGTTACCACCGCAACCAACAATACAGCGTCACCGCACTGACCGACGGCGGTGGTTTGGTGAAAGAACGCTACGCCTATGATGCGTACGGTACACCTACGATCTCCGACGCGAGCGGAACGACACTTACGACGACCTCCGAAAACAATCGTTCCACGTACACAGGCCGTGAGTGGGATGAAGATCTCAGGCTGTATCACTACCGCGCCCGCATGTACGACCCGGTTGCGGGTAGGTTCTGCTCCAGAGACCCGATTGGGATCTTGGGAGGTTGGAATAAGTACGCAAATAAATTCGGCTTGTCTGAGGTCGATCCAACCGGATGGGTATCACTCTCTCTCCATGCAACTCCGAAAAATCTGACGTGTAGCGGATGCGGTAACTTTGATTACCTGATGGATTTTTCATTAAGCAATCCTGTCGACGCTGAACCCACGGGGCGTTGGGCTCCGGCCGGATTCATTGTGCAGACGATCTGTCAAACTCGTTATCAAAAAGACTGTGTCGCTGGATGCCCAGCGTGTGTTGCATCCGATGAGCCCGGCAAAATGTGCACTTGGTGTACAACCGAGTTGGTTGGTTTCGTGATGCAGGGTAACCGTAAGGTCTGGCTCCGAGGACGTGACAGCTCAGATGGCGATGTTCAAGGAGACAGTCATCAAGTGATTAACCCTGTCCGTGGGAGTGAACAAGGGGCTGACGCTGAATGCCACAGTCGGGGTTGGGTTGCCGAGGCGATTGATGCACGGGTCGTTCCGCACTCACCGAGCCTGGAGGCAATGTGGTTTAGAAACCAAACCATTAAACGTGATATGGGCTGCGGTTATACTATTGAGAAAAAAGAGGGGCCGGCGCCAGACCCCGACGGGGACTTAGCCTCAGGCATCCCAGGTTGGAACACTCCGATTTCTCAGGTTAATTACGCGATGTTTGGATGGTGGAATTGTTGTCCAAAGCCAAAAGGCAAAAAGAGTTGCGGCTTTGGAGTGTTGACTACAAGACGTGCTTTCTGAGTATCTCCATGATCGATTGTCTCCATGATTAGGTATCATATTAAATCGTTGCTCATTGTCGCCTTGACTGCTGCGATTCTATTTGGTTGGTATACAGATCGAACGAGGTTAGCTATTGAAAACGAGAGTCTTCACGTAAGAGTCAGACAGTTGGAAGCACGCTCAACCCTTGCTGGGAACGATTTCTTCGCGCGTCGACGTGCGATTAAATCGCTGGTCGATAAGTCCGATGCACAGAGTTTGGCTCTGTTGCTTTACGGATTGACCGATTCGGATCCCGTAGTGCGTGCGACTGCATATTCAGCCCTTCGAAGTAAAGATAGATTTGTCACCACGGACTCAACGACGATAGGGGGCAATGAAGTTGCGAAGTCTCTCGAGCGGTATTTTGGTCAGTCGGAGAGCGCGAGCGACGTCCAATAACAACGAATAAGTTTAAGGTCGCCCGGTCAAAAAACTCCGACCATCTTTTGGAGCGGCAATTCCTGACGGAATCTTGTTCAATTCGGCCGAAATCTCGGAGGAGGTATTCGAGAGGATTCACGATTCCGTCGTGAAGAGCTGCCCAATAATTAGCATGTCTTTGCTATATTTTCGTTTGCAGACTACGTCACTTGGCCATCGCGTCTACTGCATCATCTCTGACCGCTAAAAAAAAGCCGCAGCCCGCTTACGGAGTGTAAGGCGGGTCGCGGCGGGTGAATCACTCAAGCCGCACTGGCTCGGGTGATTCGGGCGGATTTGGCTGCGGTAGCAGCCGGGGTTGCTCGCTGGCGGCATCGATGAGGATCGTGTCGACGATTTCGGCATCGGCTGTTTCCGTCGCTCGCGGCCAGAGCAGGATCACGACTGCGACGATCGGAAGTAGACATGCAAAGAGAATACCGCCTGTTTGGATTGCCGCTGCAATGATCGGGGCTCGGCGTTCACGCTGGTCCCATTGCCGCCGGTCTTCCTCGAGCTGGTCTCGTCCGCGATTGAGTTCACCTTGCAGATCGCCCACCGATTGTTGCAGGCGTACGAGTTCCTCGAAAGTCTCGGGTGTGACTCGTGTCGTCGTTCGCGTCGACATGCCGGGGAGAATCGTCAGCGAAAGAC
>NZ_SJPY01000021.1 GCF_007860185.1 Novipirellula aureliae | reverse complement strand
ATCCGTTCCGAAGATTCGACAGCCGATCAGCGGCTCGTTTCGTATCACTGGCGACGATACCTTCATCAACGCTATCCCTTCAGTCACCGGCCAAACGAATTGAACGGACGGGGAACCATGCGGTGAATGGGAGCCGCCGATGACGCGGGTTTTGAGATCATTGCTTTTTCGCGGCGGCCCCGTTACCGCTAGCGTTCTGCCTGCGTACAAATTCGGATCCCACGTCGAGGCGGTGAGTAGGATATATGAACAGCGATCTCGCGCACCTCGAAGTCCACTTCGAAGCCATCGGTCCAGATGCTCGCATCCACGAGCTTTCTCAAGGAAACGACGCATCGGTGGATTCTAAGGTTGGCATGTTAGGCGAAAACTACCGCATCAACATCTTCCTGGGGGAAACCCGGGATGAAAGTGAGGCGGTAGATCTTGCTGCCGTTTGGCTAGAATCCCGTACTGCTCAGCTGGCAAGCCTCGAGTCGAGAAACATCATTGAATTCTGTACGATGTTTGGACGTAAAGACGGTAGTCGAATATTGGCCTTGGAGCCAGAGTTTTGGCGACTCGCGGCCGACGCGAACTGTGTCGTGTGGAATCAGGCATGTCAGCATATGAACCGCGGCGCTAACTGACTATTAAGCAGAACAAAGCGGTGAACGGGAGCCGCCGATGACGCGTGTTTGGGAATCAAGTTTTTTGGCGGCGGCCCCGTTACCGCTGACGTTATCCGACTGAAATCCATGTGATCCGATGAGCGTAGGCCGCTTACCGCAATATTCATTACGCAGTTTGATGCTTGCGCCGGTTTGGATATTCTTTGTCCTAAACATCCGTAACCTGATCGACTTTGTCGCCGGTTCGTTTTTCCCTTGGGCTCAGTTCAATCCGCAGTCTGTGCGCCTCGCATTGGAAGACCAGGGCATCCCTTACTGGCTTATATGGCGGCACCTGACACCACTCGTTTGTTTTGTCGATGAACTTCTCGTCGTCGCGCTGCTCTCGGTGTTGCTCGGAACGGTTGCGAGCCGGTATACGGACACCGCCTTCATACTCATCTTGGTGTCGTTGCCGGTCTTTGACGCTGCCGCTGCTGTGCAGAATTGCTCCGGTCCTAAAGGACGCGGGTTTATCGGCTTTAATCAATGCGTTGTCGCAGGGTTCCAAGGGATTCTAATTCCGGCGATGTTGCTGCTACTTCTTGCAATGCTCTTTCGATACTATAGGCGAGCAAGAATAGAGATCGGAACAGTCGCTCAACGCGATTTACTTGCCGGTCTAATGCTGCTGCTGATGTTGGTGTTTGCTGTTGCTGTTGACACAGGTACAGGCTAATCGATTGCACCCAACGCTCGAACCACAACGACGGATAACAATCGGATGCACGCCGAGTCCTCGAAAGTCTCTTGGGCAGTGGTTGCTCAACTCCTCGGACCGGGTGATCCTGGTCGTTCGTCACTCAAAGTAAGGCTGTGCAAATGGATGACGTTGAACTCGATTTCATGATTGCGCACATCCGCGACAAATCGAAGTCCTTCGATGGTGACCACGTCCTGCGTGATGCGCCGATGAGCGAGGACCGAATTACAGAATTGGAACGCGAACGCAATATCGTTCTCAATCGTCAATACCGACGATTCCTGATGACCTATGGTGCGGGAGACTTCCTCTATTCACAGATTTATTCATTCGATCCCAACAGCGATTGGAACCTGTGGCGTGAATCGGATTTCGTCGACGGCATCGGAACAACGATCTTGCCATTCTCTGACAATGGTGCTGGCGACTATCTCGCTTTCAAACTGCTCGACGGAAAATGCAGCGATTGCGTATATTGGATCGACCACGAACTCGGCTACACGATTTCGGATTCCGAATACGAAGACTTCAACAAGTGGGTGGCTGAGTGCGCCCTGCAAACGTGACGAACAATGCGATGAACGGGAGGGCTCGGCGCAGTCGGTCCTGAAGTCAAGCTCCTGCTCTCGCCCCCCGTTATCGCGAACGTTATGTTGTTGAACTAGATGATGAATGCATGACAAAGCTGTACGTTCTGTCGAACGTTGCCCATCGTTTCCGCGACGACTTCTTTCCTTGTGGCATTCACGTTCAGCGAGGCCCCTGTGCTACTTGCGAAGCGAACCTCAACGGTTGGTGTCCACCACTACTGTACTGGTGGGAATACGAATTCGGAGATCCACGGTCATCGTTGAATGCGGGCCACAATTGCTTTTGGGGCGGCTTTCGCCTGATGGTCGATGCCAACGGTAAGTCACTGCTGTCTGATTTGGCAATCCCATTCAGCTTCCACCCTGCGACGATGACCGAAGGCGAAACGTTGTTCGGCGACCAATCTTCATTGGCATGCGTAACACTTGATGCAAGTGTTTGTGCCGACGCTACTGAATGCAAAAACACGGTTTGCGAAACATGTGGACGTTTCACTGAACGAAGGCGTCAAATCACGCGTTTGCGAATCCCTGCCAGCATCATCCCTGAATTTGGCATTTTCACGATCAAGCAAAATGGCAATACCGGTCCGATGTTCGTCACTGAAGATGCTCGTGCAGAACTGTCAAACACCGGGATCGCTGGTATTGGCTACTACCCAGCGGGGCGTGTGATATGATCGTGAATTAACACCAGCGCAACATAACAAGGCGATGCAACGGAGTACGTGTGCCCTGCGCTGCGGCGGTTGCCTTCGGCATTGTACCGCCTCCGCTCCGGACCCACGTACCCGCTGATCGCTAGCGTTATCCGGCTCAATCACCATGAATCAATCGCAGTACGATGACATGATTGCCGCAGATCGCGAGCGGTATCGCAAATGCATGGCGCAGTGCACCGCGTCACACATGAGCAACACAAAATGGCGACGCGTGTTTATGGCAATCGCAGATGAAGGCGTCGAGCAGATTCATTCACACTGGAAACACATTGACTCCGATCACATTTCCATTCACTACAGAATGCCGCAACCACATGACCTGAATGAAAAGCGATTCAATGACGGTGCATTTCAACCATACGAATACAAATGGATTGAATGGATTCAAATTCCACATTCTGTCTTCGACAATTACCACAAACTCACATATCGGCAGGAACTTGCGTCGCTTGAAACTGCACTTGTCAAATCACGTGCCAACTATATTTCCAACGGCGACGGGATCACGATTGTCGCGTACAATAGATAGGCAACTACAAACCGCCGGATAACCAAACGATCAACCGCAGTCGGCCACGACCGTTTACTCTAATAACAACCTCAATCTGGCCGACGCGGTTATCGTCGGCGTTACCCGACTGAAATCTATCTGCGTTTCGTTATGAATGCTCAATGAAAGCACCTGCACCACGGAAGCTGTCCTTCAAATGCGTTGCCTGTAACCAGGTTCTGTCCGCGCCTGCGACAGCCAGTGGCAAAGTGGTTGCTTGCCCATGTGGGCAGAGGCTAAGGGTACCAATGGTTCCTACTCCTGCCCCTACGTCTGTTTTTGATGAATTGCCGATGTCAACTGCGTCGTCTCGGCAACCGACTCTCCCGCACCGAAGCCTCTCTGCCGCGCCGAATTTTGGTGCAGCAACAAAGCCAAGACGCCTAATCAGAAGGAAGCCAAATACAGGCGTCCTAACCATGATCGCCGCAGTGATTGGGGGCCTGCTGTTTGGCCTTATAGTTTTGGCGACACCGGGGATGGCTACGATGCTCCCGATGGTAGTATTGGTGATTGGGATTGGTGCAGCTATCGCCGGTGGCATTACGTTTGCAATTTGCTTCCTATTGACGCCAGCGGAGCAACGATCCACAGGACTTCGCCCAGATGATATTTCCGCTGCGGCCAGCGGAAAGGGCGGAATCATTTCCGGAACGATTATCCTAATTGTTGCGTTCACCTTTTTGGCCGCTGGTTTGATGCGAGGGCGCATATACCTTTATGCTCCCATTGGGATCGTAATGGGTATCGCCTCGATCGTACGGGGCCTGATCCGCGGCAAACGTTAGTGCTCGGATAGACCCTTTCAAGATACGGATAACAATGCCGTGCGCGCGGAGCACTGCTAACAAGGTTTCACAAATGGAAAGTCGTCTCACCAAGCCTTTTGACGGCCACCGTCATCCTTGTCAGTGCCGCTCGTTGGATGGTAAACTGCGAACGAATTTCGTTCGGATGCCGGATTGCAAACGGAAACTTGCTCCGCTACTCGACTTCGCGTACACTTGCTGACAACATCATTCGGTAGACGATCGGTCACCGAGGGGGACGAAGTCCATCGTGGAATCGCCGACTGGATGATGGCACACTGGATCGCTTCGTAATCCATCGTGGTGCATCGTGTACGCGGTTGCAAACGTTTACTCGGTAATTAACTCCAACCTATTACACTCATACCGTAGCGGATAACTATCCGATGAACCGCAGTCGGCCACGACCGTTTACTCTGTGGTAACCTCAACACTGGCCGACGCGGTTATCGTCGGCGTTGAACTTAATCGACTCACTCTGGTTCAGATCGTTGTCTCTATTGCTGGGGTGACTGCCCGCATCCCTGCGGGAAGAGGGTTGGCGTCCATGCCAACCAAGAACGGGATCGATGAGCTTCGCTCGCTGTTTTTTTGAAGGCATGCGATACACGCTGCGCTGGCTCGGTTCTCGTGATCGTCAGAACGAAATTGCTGGCTTGTTTTGCGAGCCAA
>NZ_SJPY01000020.1 GCF_007860185.1 Novipirellula aureliae | reverse complement strand
TGCTGACCGAGAAGTGCCGGCGGCAAACAATTCACTGGACTTTGAGTTCCAAAAAAACTACCCTATGGGTAGTGCCGCTATCGTTATGCGCGCACCTCGTTTATTGAGTTTGACCATGACAGTGCTTTGATCGATCCTAAACTCGAGCGGTCCCGAGCATTTGTTGGCGGAAGTCTTCCGATACGTCACGAAGAATTGCAACTACTTCGTTGCGACAAACAATAAACTCCCAATACAGATACCCGATTGGACTATCAACTAAAACAAGCAATTCAAAAGTCGGCCATTTTTCAGTCGCAGACCCTACTAAAACATGATGCATACCAAAACCATCGAACTTTCGATCAACGATATCTTTGAGTTCCTCGACCAAATGAGGCGGCATCCCCGGCATGACTTTCTGCTTCCCATCACTGGACGTGAATGGGGTTTCAGTTGGCCCAAAAACCACCTTGCGGTATCCTAAAGTTGCATGCAAAGAAAGTTGGCTTGCAACGATATATTCAAACTTCTGATCTTTGCAATGAGAAAGCTCAACAACCCTCGTATAGCTCTTCGATGGCTGTACTGGTTCACCTGAATTCATCATCACTTTTATTCACCACTAAGAATGTCGTCGATAAAGTCGCCAAAGTCGTCCTCATCCACACGATCCCTCCCACGAGCCCTTTCTCGCTCCCATTCTTCGTACTCTTCCTTTTGGCGCTGCCATTGTTCGTGAGCGATTTCAGCTTCCTGAATCCTTCGTATCCTATCGAAGTATTCATCCAAAAGACGTTGCCTTTCTGAATCATTTGCACCTGTTGCGTAAATAAGGCACCTGCCAACCACTATGGCTACTCCTGCGCACACCCACTTTTGTGGAACCAAATCCGACCCTTCGGGAATGTAAAGATCTGCAGTAACAGCACCGCAAAGCCCAAGCCCACACGCTGCTCCCGCTTGGCAAATCATGCTTGTTCCCGGCGGTGGAGCAGGAGTTGGAGGAATTACTGGTTCGGGACCTGGGCGAAGCGGTCGAATCGTATCGTTAGCATCTTCTCTATCTTGCTCTTCAAACGGATCTTCTCTGTCTAGCTCTTCAAACGGATCTTCTCTGTCTAGCTCTTCAAACGGATCAATTATGGCCCTACCAGAAGGATCCCTCCTTGCTAACGGATTTCCCCCAACATACTCAAACAAATTCCAAGGACTTCCCCTGAACCCGATAGGGTCTCTGGAGCAAGACTCCAATCGTCGGCAACTGTCGTAAATACAACGCGGTTTGTTAGCGCGTTTTACGTGGTTTTCAAGGCAGGTTCGGCGCGGATTGACGCCTGAACACCTCGCGGGCGCGCGAGTGCGGTTTTTCAAAACACGACGGCGGATCGTAGTTGCAGTTTTCACGTCGTACATTCTAATCGATCGACGCGACGCGGTGGGAAGTGGCAACACCTCGAATCGTAAATTCTTTTCTTTAGCTGCTCGTCCGCCCAGCGACCACGACCGGAAGCAACGACGAGCAGCTAAAGAAAGAGGATTAAGTAGCGCGATGGCGCGGGCGTGGGCGACTTGTTTTACGCAGACGCAAGAGAGCCGCCAGGATCGTCTTCTGAACCGTTGTCGTCTTCGTTGGCCTGGAGGTCGTCCGGTGACGGTTCTTCTCGCTGGTGGTCCGCTGGGTGAGTTATCGGCTCGAAGCGTGCGCGGACTCGGCATCCAGCCGAAAGCCTGTGGCGGGCATCCTGCCCACCAACGAAAAACGGCAGCCTTTCGGCTACCGTTCGGGTGTCGCTTCGCTCCAGTGCAAGCGGTGGATTACTCATTAAAGAGACCTGACCCATTTGATCGCTCCAGGTTCGTCTTGTAACTCGGCTGCCACACGTGACAAAGAGTTGGTAGAATGTTTAGGCATGATGGGGTTCCGTTTTGTTTGTGTTGGGGTTGATAGTTCAACACATCAGAACGGAACCTTGTCTTCATGAAAAGTCGGGCGGTGGCACACGAAATGCTGGCGGGCTCAAGCGGGGAGTTGCTAGCACTGTCCGTAGTGACTTTTATGCTCGTGCCCCACTACAGGTTGATCGAAGACGCTTAAACACGCGGCATTCAGACCTGACCCATTTGATCGCTCCCCAACGAAAAACGGCAGCCCTTTGGCTACCGTTTCAATGTCGCTTCGCTCCAGTGCAGTTAGTCGTTTCCTTCAGAAACTACCCCCGTCCCATTTGATCGCTCCGTCCCCTTTGGTTTCTCTTAGTTTTCTCACGGTTGAGTGCGTGGTAAATTGCACCGGCTTCATCAGCACGTTTTTGCCTAGGCATAGCGGGCTCCAGGAAAAACACAAGTCTATCGATCGGGTAACAGTTTAGTTCTGGGGGAACTGCAACTTTTCTTCTCCTTACGACTTTTCTTTCTGGACATGAATGCTCGAGTGACCTACATGAATCTCACAAGATGGAATCCGTTTTCGAACGAATGCCAATTCTTCCGAAGTCGTGTCCCAAGGAAGAACAAGTGCCCTCAGTAGTGGCAGGCTCGCGATTGCATCAACTTCAGATTGTGATAGTGCTTTTTCGCCAACACCTAAAGACAGAGATCGTAAATTCTGGAATAACTGAAGATTCGTAAATGAATCCATTTCTCGCTGTGAGTCATAAAAAAACTCAATGCTTTGCAATTCAGGAAACTCCTGTAGGGCTGCCCAGGTATCCGCCGTGATTCGATCGCCTCCGAACTTTGCGTCTGTAGCATCCAGCAAAAACAGATCACCAAAAACCCAGTATATACCTCGCCAATATGGGCGAGAGCCGACGCCAATCTCAACACTTCCAGCTTGAGAAACAACCGGCTCCAATTGTTGATGCTCGAAACAAACAAAGCAACCTGACAGCTTCAGTCGTTCGAAAGCATCTATTCGCTGGCAGGATGAGTCGCGAGATAATAGAGTCACTATGCAGAAAATCAAGACGATAGCGACGAAAGTTAAAGCAATGAAACGTTCGGTTCCCTTGAGAGGAAGCATGGTTTCGCCAGGTGATA
Organism: Novipirellula aureliae; assembly: GCF_007860185.1. Lineage (NCBI taxonomy): Bacteria > Pseudomonadati > Planctomycetota > Planctomycetia > Pirellulales > Pirellulaceae > Novipirellula > Novipirellula aureliae. Next base: position 1,691 of record NZ_SJPY01000020.1, on the reverse strand, counting down.
ATGAAGGTGGAGTCATTTAGCCTCTGCGTAGTCCCGCTGGCAAACAGGACAATAGAAGTTTGTTTCCAATCCATCACCACCAGCACTTTCGACCTTCTCTTGAGTCTCAATGTCTTTGGTTAAATTCTCGCAAAAACTAACATTCATCCCTGGTCCACCATGGTTAGCACCCAGCCATTGCTTAAACTCATCCATCAAGACCTTGAAATCATAGTTTGGGTTTCCTGGGATGCCGCCCACCGGGGATAGAATCTCGTTTTTGATATCACTTCCCGATAAGTCAAAAACTCCATCTTTTTCTGGGATTTTGATCCCGGAGTCATTTGAAAACTGAACCCAAACTACCATCGCTTCAGGACTTCCCCCGTAGGGCCCGGCGCCAGCGGTGCCGTTGTTACAGCATTCTTTATCTTTCGTCATTCTCTTTGCTTCCGAAGAGGCGTCAGCTTCGGATGCATAGCAGCTTCCTAATTTTCCGAGAAATTCGTCGATGCTTGGGTAGCCTAAAGTTACACGTGTCACTCCGATGCAACCAGCCATAGCTGCTTCCTTGAATCCCTTCTTTAAGAAGTCTTTGTTACCAGCGTCTGCAAAAAGTGTTTGCGCAAACCACCAATCAATGTACTCGTCAAGAGTTGCACCACCTTCGCCGAATGGTGGTGGCGCTAGGCCGTATGGATCAAGACGCCGTGTTGGCTGGGAATAAACAAATGCAAAGAGATTGTATCCGCCTTCAAACCCAATCGGGTCTCTGGAGCAAGACTCCAATCGTCGGCGGTTGCCGTAAATACAAGTCGGTTTGCTAGTGCGTTTTACGCTCTTTTCTACGCAGGCTCGGCGCGGATTGACGCCTGAACACCTCGCGGGCGCGCGAGTGCGGTTTTTGAAAGTTCGACGATGATTCGTAGTTGCAGTTTTCACGTCTACGATTCTAAACGATCAACGCGACAGCGTGTGAAGTCGTAACGTTGGGGATCGAAACGATTTTTTCTTCGGCTGTTAATTAGCAGCCAATGAAGAAGACAGGTAGAGATTGAATGGCCCCAACTATGCTTCCGTAGATTCGAAAGCAGATGACGGCCTATCGCCCATTACTTTCGTCCTTTGGACTCATCTGAATCCCGAATCCCGAGTCTAGTATCTAGCAACAGCCTTTAAATCGATGGTCATTATGATAACATCGAAACAGAGTCACGCGGGTGATCCTGATGCATTGGGATCGACGCGGCGGCTGGTAGATCGCCCGAGTCTTGACTGTTTGAAGTCGTGGGTCAGCATGATCGCCAGTCGTTCATTTTTTAACCCGAACCGTTGCAGGAGCGGCCTAAAGCGGCTAGCTCGAATTTTACTAGAATGGGAGCTAAGTGATGAAATCTAATCAAGAATCAAACCGATCGGTTGTAGGAATCGATGTAGCCAAAGACAAGCTCGATTTCTTTACAAGCCGCGGAGCGTTACCAAAAGTTGTTGAAAATGATGAAGCCTCTTTTAAGACGAAGCTCGGTAAGAAAGTTAAATCATTCAAGGATGCTTTGTTTGTTGTAGAAGCGACCGGAGGTTACGGACGACAAATCGTAAAGTGGCTGCAAGCAAACGATTTGGATGTTGCAATTGTTAATCCGAAACAGGTGCGACACTTTGCCAAAGGGATTGGTCACGATGCAAAGACCGATCCGATCGATGCCAAAGTG
>NZ_SJPY01000019.1 GCF_007860185.1 Novipirellula aureliae | reverse complement strand
CGATGCGTTGTCACCGCACGCACCGCCGCTACCATCTCCGCCGCCGCGCCCGCGAGCTATTGACGCTCCCGGACTGAGCGTCCCTTCTTCGATTTCCCTCCTTTTCGTGACGCTCTTTGAGCTGCCCCCAGGAAGAAGGTACGCACCCAATACGGCCATTCCGAGGAAAAAAGCCTATCTCACTGGCTTGCACACACGCTGTTTGACGATCAGGTGCAATAGCAAAGCAAAAATCCCGACATAGTCTGCTTGGGGTGTTACTGCGTCACCTGACATGATGCTCTGTCCCTATACTCGTTTTGCCGCGCCCGCGAGCTATTGACGCTCCCGGACTAAGTGCCCCTTCTTCGATTTCCCTCCTTTTCGTGACGCTCTTTGAGCTGCCCCAGGATGAAGGTACGCACCCAATACGGCCATTCCGAGGAAAAAAGACTATCTCACTGGCTTGCACACACGCTATTTGACGATCCGGTGCAATAGCAAAGCAAAAATCCCGACAGCGTCCGTCCGGGGTGTTGCTGTATCACCTGAAATGATGCTCTGTCCCTAAGATTGTCACCTGAAATGATGCTCTGTCCCTACGATTGCCTACGATTGCCTCCATCGGTGGTAATTGCCCCACCGACTCGTCAAGCACGAGGGAGGGATCGGGGCAGCTCAGCCGGGCATCTTGAACAGAGGACTTGAGCTTCGGCTACGTTCGTACCTCACTCCGCGAAGTCATATCCATATTGGATACCCGCAGAATCCCAGCAGATACCATTTACCGCAACATTCGAGTGTCGTTTACACCACAGACCCGTTTTACGATACGCCGAGAAAACAAAGTTTCCCGCGCTACCAATCCCAAAATCGCACCCGTAATCGCAAGCAAGATTCCCGTCACTAGGCCAATTAGCCAAGTCGTCGTTACACCTAGAATGATCCCGAGGATGATTCCAGCGACAGATCCGAGGCCTGCGAGGACTGCTAATCCTCCATTTCCACACCACCAAAGGTCAGACGCGCTGGCAGCCTTCCGATGTCGGGCGTAGTAGTTGGATATTAGTTCGTTTGTATCGGACCATGCGAATTCGGTGACAGGGAATTGATCTTCGCATTTGACGCAATAGGTACTTCGCATTCCAGCCATCGGATCTGACATGGCACGAAACTCAGGGCCCTCGACCGTCGTATCGGTGCGACATCGAGTATGTGTGTAAGATCGAGAATCTTGCATGTGGATACCTGTTTAAGTCGGATCACGCCGGACATCAGCGGGGACCAGCGAAAGAGCAACCATTGCCCAATCGCGTTTTCGAGTCCGCCGTTGCATGCCATTGATACTCATCATGGCCTCCATGGGTGTGTGAGCCTTTTCATGACGGCGAAGCCGTCTAATTCGTCTTCTGCAAGTTACGCTTGCAGTGCGAAAAACGTCACTCAAAGAGTGCGTTACGACATCTGGCTAAAACCCAATCATCACCCAAGGAGAACCACAATGAATTTGTATTCTACACAACATCCTTTCTACTGTGGAATCGGTATGCACGCCGATCCGTTCCTTTTCGCCTTCGCGGTGTCGCCAGTGCATGACGAGCGACACCGCGAAGGCGAAAAGGAACGACCAAAACAAGCTGCAAAAAATCCAGACTCTTACTCTGAGGGAAGGTACGCACCGGTTGACAAGGAGGGCCATCTAGAGGTTATTTGCCCAGTGTAGCGTTCAGGGCATCAATGTCGCGTTTTTCGGTTTCCATTACTGCTGGCGGATTGGTCTGGTGTGTATAGTAGAGCCGATTGTATAACGGATTGTCGGGGAACGCATCGTCACCCCACAGATGACATTCAAGAGTTTCGATTAGACCGTCATCCACGAACAGAATAAATCCGCAGCCGTAATCAAGACCTTCCACGTCGGCACAGACATCGCCTATGACGATCCGTCTCCGCGGTTCCAGTTGGGGTATGCAATCCTGAACCTCAAATTTGGTGAAGAAACCCAGGCCGGTGAACTCTCGCTCCACCACAACGCAATGAGCGAATTGCTGCCGAAGTGCTTCAAGCGTCGGGTGATCGCCTGTAAGCAACATATGCATGACCTGACGTTCGATCGGTTCCATTTCATGCATTGTTCAGGTCAAATAAAGTTGACGATAACCGCTTCGGCCAGATTAACGCTGACCACAGAGAAGACGCGCGTGGCCTAAGGCGTTGTTCCTGGAGATCCACCGGATTTGGTGCAGTCAGTTTAGTCGTTGGGTGTAAGCCATTCGCGAATCCGCAATGTGTTTATCATCGCGAAGACAATAAATCCGATCCCCATCGAAATCGGTAGAGATGCCCTTGGAACACCGCTCAAGCCAAACACAAGAAAGACAGTTCCCATTGTGCCCAGCAAAGCCGGCGTGAAATATGCGTTCTTGCGTTGTACGGTTACGGTTCGCTGATTTCGATTGATCAAAGCGTTAAGTTGTGTGACTTTTTCTACGCATGTCGCTGTGCAAGCCAATCCGTCACCGGTGTCAGTGGAGCACGTGTGGCAAATCGCTTTGTTGCAGTGTTTGCAAATGCCGATTGCGTGAGTGGAGTCGTGGTTGAAGCAATGCATGACGCTATAAAAACGACCTATTCAGTTCGAAAAGCAATGATGCGCGTCCAGTCGGATAACGGCAGCGTTAACGCGGCGGGCGCAATTGACTATGTTTTCAGGATCGGCACGGTCGCCCGCTCGCGTTCAACGCCTGATTCTGTTTCGCTTTGGGTTGCCGCGCGCCATCGGGACCGCCCAACCCAAATCATTAGTATAATACCGCCGACGAAGCCGCCAAGGTAGCTGGCGCTGTGCGCCCACAGGTCGACAAGAAAGGAAATGTGTTTCTCTTGCGGCACGTTCTCCGCGATCGGGCCGACGAGCCAAACCCATTCCATGGACGCCGCGACATAACCGATGACCCCGGCAAGCAGGGCGAAAATTGCACTGCAAGCAAACAGGATTCCCATCGGCCGAATCAATGAACCGACAGTCTTCTTCGGACGCGATCCGATTCGTGCGACCGTTGCAAGGGGGACGCCGAGAATCGCGCCGACCCACCACGTTGCGACGATCCCCCATACGATACCAAGGATTGTTGGATCCTCTGTGGGAACGATTCGCGGATGCCCGATCGTGAAGTATTCAACGCAGATTCGGGCCGTGATTTGGTCGTGAATGATTCCGTAGGTGATGCAAGCAAGAATGGAGAGGATGACGATTGCGAGCCATTGCATCGGACGTGACCTGCGAAACAGAACAGCACGCATCAGCGGGCCGGCGCGATACGCGTTGATTTCAAAACCGACCCGACCGCCGGCTTATGATCACCGCATTCATTGTAAAGCATGAATCAGTCGTCATCAAAGTCGTCGTCAAACACCTCGAACTGGTGACCATCCAACTGATCAAATAGAAAGAGCATCCCCTGGACGTACCAAATGGCTGTGAGAACGGACGGGCGTTTTTGAGCGGGATTCTCGCACCATTCCTCAATCTGTAATCGATCTTCGCGACGTTCAACTTGATGCTTGGCAGATCGAATCAAATCAAGTTGTTCGTCAGATGCTGTTTCAATGAACGAGACATGGCGTCCAACCGTCGGGTCGTAGAGCGTCACGCGAGTTTCGCCACACGCTTCAACAGCTTCGCGTAGATAGTGAAACTCCGATGGCACGCGATCCCATCGAACAACCGTCATGATTCGGATCGACCTTTAACGTTGCGATGAATTGAAGTCTTGATCAAATTGACGATAACCGCGTCGGCCCGTTTGATGTAGTAAGTAGAGTAAACGGTCGTGGCCGACTGCGGTTCATTGGATTATTACCCGCCCCTTGGAGAGCGCTGCGAGTCGAAGTCCGGGAACGCATCGCGAACAAGTGGATCAGACAACAATCGCAGTGACCAAATGCCGAAAGGTATGCCAATGAGCATAAACGGTGTGATGAACGGAATGCAAGCAAGCATCGAACCGAGGCGAGCAAGGCGATACGATTCAAGGAAGCCGAGTTTGGCCGCACCAACGGCAATTAGGATCAGGCAAATGAATTGAAGGCAACCGATGGTAAGGCCTATGGCGTCATCCAATACGGTACCGCCACGGACGACGATTACAGCCGCTGATACGAGGTAAATGCCAACAAACACGGATTGAATCGACGACATAATGATGAGAGCTGTCGCTGGTCGAGAGACGCGTGCCTTGATCGCATCGCGAGGATCGCCGCGAAGTGTTATGTTGCTGGTCGGTGGTGCGTAAGGATTAGTCATGCAATCGGGATCGACAACTACGTTCAGGGGGTAACGGTAGCGATATGCGGGCGGCGGCGAACGATCATCCACTCCAAAAAACCTGACTCCGCGACCATCGCCTGGTTAGCCATCGTTCCAGGCTCTTGGTGCGGTCTGGATGCCATTGTACTCTTGAAGCCGTTCCGCGAATTGTTGCAGCCCTGCGCGTACGCTGTCACTTGCATTGACAAGGTCTTCGTCGGTCAGCACACCGTCAAAGTGTGCACGGCAAACGGCGAACCATGGGTCGGACGCAGCGTACAAATTGTAGAGTTCGCGAGAAATACCGTTGTGAAATTCATGGACGCACTCATTTACGTCGAATGGCGATAGATCGCCGGACGTCATTTCAGAAATGACACCACCAATTTTCGCGAGTTCGTCGCGTAGTTGTCGCTCCCACGCGATGCTCGCAAGTTTACGTACAAGCTTTCGGTCAGCCTTTGTAGATTCGTGTTGCATCATTTTGTCGAGGAGCGGCAGCCGTGGAAAGGATTGATTTCAAAAAAACGCGTTGTTGGCCGCTCCGGTTCGCGGCCTAGTTGCACGCGCATTTGCTAGTCGGTAGGAACATCAGATGCGGTGAACACCGACGCCCCATTATTATGTAGCGTAAAAGCAGTTCGGACAACCTTTTCAACGAACTCGTCAGCATCGAAATGCGAACCGCTATTTTGCCACAACGTGAGCAACCTATGAGCGACCTTGTGGCGGGCATTGGGATCAAACGGGACAACGTTGTCTGCGAGCCCGAGCGTATTGATTTGATGAATTGCGCCGTGGAAGTGATAGTGCGACGAATGGCCGAGGCCCGGCGAGAACGTGTTAACACACCGCCAATCAGGCGAAACATTCGAGTTGCTATTGGCGCGGAATAGCCAAGTCTCTTCGATGCGATCGCCGATTTGGCAGAAAAGCAAGTATCTTGTGTGGCGGACGCGGCCCGTGTTGATGTCAACGTCCTCGTGCCAGCAGTTGAGTGGAGACCATGGGAATAATCCGCTGATGAGGAGCAACACGGTCAGCATTGGCACGATGATACCGAGCGTGATCCAATGGAGACGTTTCTGTGGAAGAGGAAAACGCATCGACTTGTGCGTGTAATGTCCACGATCACGCGGTCCGAGCGTAACGGCAACCACTGCCCAACAGCAACTCGAGGACTAGCGTGCATCGATTGGTTCGTCGCATTCTACCGGAGAGGACTCTCGGTCACCAAGTACCTGCTGTCCAATTCATTCATTCGTGGAAGCACCCTCTAGACGTTGATGCACCGAGTAGCCGCCAAGTAGTCCACCGACTGTTGCGTAGACACCGTAACCAGGCGGCGCAAACAATGCGGCGTTGACACCGACGAACGCACCCACCGCAATGCAAGTTGGCGCAGAATAGAATCGCCTATGCC
>NZ_SJPY01000018.1 GCF_007860185.1 Novipirellula aureliae | reverse complement strand
TCACCAACTGAACAGTTGCATCCTTTGTACCCAGTCACGGGATATTAGTCAAACGACTTGACTGGCAGGGGTGTAAGAGTACGATTTGACCAATATCCCTTGATTATCAAGGGATAACTTAGTAGTTATCCGATTGAAACGTAGGCGGCTACACTTCGGAACCTTAATGCATGCAATGCTACTGGACCGTCTTCACCGACACTAATACCTTCGATGCTGCACGAACGGTCGTCGACAGATTACGGGTGCTTTCTAATGCGGCTTTCAATGAGATTGAAGTAGAAGCTTATTCCAAGGGTGGTCATAAGGTGCGATTCAGTGTGGATCACGGAACACTCGACTGGACCCAAATGGTTTACGACGTGATACTTTTTTCGCAGCGTCTCGGTCACCGTTGGTCCATCGCTGGCGGTGTCGAGGAAGAACTCAGCCTAACATCATCGCACCTAACCGTTTCGGGCATTATAATGTTGACTTGTTGGTGCTCCCATCTCGAACATCTTGGTGGCGGATAACCACCTGATCAACCGCAGTCGGCCACGACGGTTTGCGGTCATCTAAGCGTTAATCGGGCCGACGCGGTTATCGTAGGCGTTATCGGATTGATGCGCTGTAGTCGAAGCTGCGATTGATGCGCTGTCGTTGATGCCGTAATTGGTGCGCTGTCGTTGCTCGGACGATGCGGACGCTCGAATCCTAACCGCTAAACATGCTCGATCGAACACTGACCCGAAACCCGAACTGCTATCGCTACTCGGTTGATGCGGATGCTCGAATCCTAACCGCTATACTTGCTCGGTCGAATCCTGACCCGAAATCCTGACCGCTATCCTTGCTCGGTCGACTGTTGCGCGGAAACCCCAACTGCAATGTTGGTCGGTCGATGGTTGCTGTGTCTCACTTCGGTCGGCTACAATTGTGTTTTAACGTTCGCCGATTTAGAAAACCTTTTCGGCGTTTCCCATACTGATCCGATAACCAATCGATGAACCGCAGTCGGCCACGACCGTTTGCTCTGTGGTCAGCGTTAATCCGGCCGACGCGGTTATCGTCGGCGTTATCCGACTGAATGTAACCAAACCGAGTCCTCATGACTTTTTCTGCTGCGTTAACCCGTTTAGCATTTGTGGTGTGCCTCGTCGTTTTATTGCTCGCGCTACTGCCATTCGTACCGCCGCCTGTATTCGTGTTTGCCCTTGCTCTATTCACCATTGGCTTGCCGATGGTCTATGTGATTCCTTCGCCTGCCTCCAAAGGATATTGGCAAATTCTTGACTTTGGTTTCGCCGCTTTTATTGTCTGGATGATTGTCCCATGGCTGTATCAGACCATGCTGAAACATGCTGAAACGCCAGCGACGATTACTATGCTGTTTCTGCTTGCAGCTTTGGTCTATGCCCTGATCCTTGTTGCCCTAAAATGGTCACTAAAACGTAGTGATTGGCTTCGTCGATTTTCAACACTTCGAGAAACACACAACGGCGGATAACCATCCGATGAACCGCAGTCGGCCACGACCGTTTACTCTGTGGTAACCTCAAATGGGCCGACGCGGTTATCGTCGGTGTTCCCCGATTGCCGAGACCTGAAGCATGCAAATCCGACTTTCCTATCTGATTGGGTTGCTGTTCGTCTTGGGTTGCTTTCAATCGCAACCCTCGCCGCCAGCATTTGTTCCACCTCGTGCAACAATCGAAATATTCGCAACATCACCAAAGGCTGGCCCAAACACCAAGCCGGCTACCGATCCTTTGTCCGGAGCGACAATCCATCTCGTCACTCCACCCGTTGTTACAAATGCCGATATATCGGGCGTCGCTAAAACCGAAATGACAGTAGAGACTGTAGGCGGCGTCGCACCCTCAACGACGGTTCCAGCCTTGGACGTCCGGCTAAACGCGACTGGCTCGCCTAAGATGCTTGCGGCAACTACCAATCCTGCTTCTCCATCCATCGCTGTTGTAGTGAACGGCACTGTCATATCCGTTCCGAAGATTCGACAGCCGATCAGCGGCTCGTTTCGTATCACTGGCGACGATACCTTCATCAACGCTATCCCTTCAGTCACCGGCCAAACGAATTGAACGGACGGGGAACCATGCGGTGAACGGGAGCCGCCGATGACGCGGGTTTTGAGATCATTGCTTTTTCGCGGCGGCCCCGTTACCGCTAGCGTTCGCCGACACGCCTTGACCGAATCACCGTTTTGCCGACCATACCATGATCGACTCGAAACACATCACCACTGACACAACCGTCTATGTTATCGGTAGCGTACTCTTGGTCGTGTTCATTGGCGCAGTTTCGGGATTTCTTGGGACCACTACCCAGTCAATTGCGTTATATGTAACACTCTTTCTTGTCCCTGTATGTGTCACTCTCTTCATCCGTTTGAGCGTATGGCTGCTCAATCGGACCTGTCGATACTGTCGCGAGGCTTTGGCGATGGAATTGGAGAACGGCGAGGCGTCCGACATTAATCCCATAACGGAACGATTGAAATCGACGGTCGATTCCAAGCGACTTGAAGAGGAGTCTTACGTGGCTCGCTATGCGCGACGACGTTGCTCATCGGATGATGTACTCCGTGCTCAATCACTCCGAGTACAGGCTGAGATCGAACTATTGCGGCACGAAAAGATGCCACGGTCCTGGTCTGACATTTGCGGCGAGGGCTACGGCAGACGATGATGAATGATCCCAGTGTTTCTCAGCCGCGCGTGCGGCGAACCATCCCGTGCAACGGAGCCGGGCTTGCCCGCGTTTTGCGATTGAATACCTAACCTTCCCGGCCCGCTGACGGGCAACGTTATCCGACTGAGCAAGACAGACTTGCCGTAATGTTGCCTCTTTTGATATACCAAGCTCTACCTCGAATGGAATCGAAACATGAAATCTATCTTCCTCGCCCTTATGTTTGCAACGCCCTTGAACGCCGGTGACAGCTGGCAATGCACAAGCGGAGGACTCGACGCAGCTGCGTCGCCAGTATTCGACAAAGACGTCGCTATAGCTGACGAACCTGTGTTTGATTTCCCTATCTCTCGTGCGATTGGCGTTGACATCGATTACCGCTTTGAACCGCCTCAAATGCCAGAGCAACGCGTTTTCTCATTTTTGATTGCATTGTCCCGGTAGGGATGTTTCGGACTAAGACTGAAATGACAAACCCATACACTCCAGCGGCTCCCGCATCTCACGACACGCATCCACGCGATCGTTATATAATCGCGTTTTTACTATCGGTGGTTCTTGCGTCAACGATTGCGATAACGGGCGGAACTGACATATTTCGCGCGGCTCACTATGCGATCACAACCGGGGACACCGGTGGCCTCGCGAACGTATGGACATCGCCCATTCTTATCGCGGTGACGTTCTTCTTCGTGTACTCCGAGTGGACCGCCAATTCCTCACTTTTACGCTTAACCTCAATCTTGCTAGTTCCATATTTCGCGTTTTGTGTCTATTCAGCGTTCAGTCTTTCGACCGTTGGGCTTGATTTTATCGTTGCAAGAATTCGCGATAATGCGCTCACGCTAATTGGGCTCGCTTGGATTCCTGTCACGTTCGCGTACGCTTTCATTGTTGTGTATCGCTCACGGTCTTCCACGACGTCCGGCGAAAGCGGATAACCAATGAATTGCACGGGAGTCGGGCGTCACGCGTTTCGGCAGTTCAAACTTTTCACGGCCCGACCCCGTGAATTCCAACGTTATCGGGCAACCTCAGGACACATTGATTGCCAACCCAAGACGAAATTCGCAAACGCTTTCGCTCGTGGCTCGGTGACGAACGATACCGTAATTTTGTATACCGCGTGCCGAGCTCTGCGGAGGGAACCCGGTTGCTCTTCTGGCAGGAGCGAGAATGGGAACGTTTCGTCGAAGAAAATCCTGATTGCCAACTTGATTTCGCGGGCATCGTCGATGTATTTGCAAACTGTCCGGAGTTTGGCGCGTTTGTCCGTCGAACAGCTTACTGTGAACTTGTAAAATCTTGGCTTCACGGCGATTCAATGTCTGTGGACGAACTTGAGCGACAACTCGGATCCAATCGAACAGAGAATCGACAACAATTGGAATCGTTTGGCCTTGGAAGCAAACAATGGCAACGCATCAAAGAACAACTCCAACCTGGCGATAAACTGTACAAATTCCGATCGCCGCCTGAAACTTGGGCGAACATGGCGGGACGTGCGGGAATCGCCTTGGTGCGAGACGACAAAGTGATTGATACACTTGTCACAGCACTCAACTGAACGAAAGCCCGATAACCAAGCCGTGAACCGAAGCGGCGAAGTCGGGCGGTTTCGAAATGGAAAATCCTTCGTCGCCGCTCGGTTACGGCGACCGTTATCCGACTAAAAATGAATATCAACGAAGGTGATTCCGACGGCGTCACACGAATATGCTCAACGCGACGTTCGACAAACACACTCAATTTGCTTGTCGTCACCGCCGCATATGCCATACTATTTACTTTGCTGCAAACCCTGGCGGTTTCGTTTTACTTTTCCACCCTGATTATCGCTTTTATTACGCTGGTAGCCCTAGGGCAATCTACACTCTTTCACGGAATGAGACCACGGACGTCTTCTCTACTTGTTGGCTCTGTCTTTTGTTTATGTGGAGTCACATTTGATATCTTAACAAAGACGATTACGCATGGCATCGTTCCATATGCTATAACCACGACCGCCTTGGGTGGTTTCTTCGGACTTATAGCCGGTTTCTTGATCGATTTCGTCTTTCGGTTTGCTAAGCTGTTGCAATCTGTTTTCACTCCGCGCTCACACAGTAGCGGATAACAAAGCGATCAACCGCAGTCGGCCACGACCGTTTGCGGCCATCTAAACGTTAATCTGGCCGACGCGGTTATCGCCAGCGTTCTGTCGCAACAGCAATCCCGTACATGACGATGGAAACAGCGAACCCAAATCCGTACCAAGCCGGCGACGCATCGATCGCTACACCACGAACTCGTGCAACTCGCTGGATGATCTGGACCGGTGCGGTCACCCTTTCGCTCGCGTTCCTTTGCCTGATTGCAACTGCCATCGGAATGATGTGGACGTTCAACACAATCGCGACATCATCAACGACACCCCGTCCTTCCGATCTTGCTAACGGTATCAATAGTGCGTTGATTCCTTCCGTTGCCGCCGCACCACTTGCTCTTGTCGGAATCGTATTGCTGATTCTTGGATTCGTACGACGTCAACCCGTACGTGACAGATAACTCCCGATGTTCCATATCCGTCGTTCGTCAACCACGCAGTCTTCGCTGCTACTGGCGTTCACAATGTGTACAGGGAGTTGCATCGCGATGACGGCATCGCCCATAATACGACAGAACCAAGGTTGAACGGGAGTCGGCCACGTCGACTTTCGGCCATCAAAACGTTTTTTTGGCCGACCCCGTTAACCCCAACGTTATCCGACTGGCCTTCCCCCTCGCGACATGACGTCCTCACCCAATCCATCAGACTTTCTCTCGCCATGCGACGTGATCGACTCACGCCATCCCGACATTGCCGCGCACGCGTCAATGCTTATTTCGCGAAGCCCGATTGAGACTGTTCGCAAAGCGTTTGCCTTCGTTCGCGACGAGGTTCGTCATAGTTCGGACTGCAAAATCGGCCCGGTTACTTACCGCGCCTCTGATGTCCTCCGTGAACGTGTTGGCTATTGCTACGCGAAAAGCCACTTGCTTGCCGCGATACTCCGCGCGAACAACATCCCGACCGGGCTCTGCTATCAACGCATCGCCATGAACGCTGACGCCACATCATTCTGCCTCCACGGACTAAACGCCGTATTTCTGCCTGATTGCGGTTGGTATCGCCTTGACCCGCGTGGCAACCGTGACAACATTGACGCCCAATTCGACCCGCCGAACGAAAAACTGGCTTTCACGCTAACACACCCGCAAGAATACGACGTGCCCGGTATATTTGTGGACCCATTACCTTCGGTAATTCAGTGTCTCGTGGCCAACGACGACTGGGCCGACGCATACGCGAACCTGCCAGACGCCTCCTGCCATCTAAACGGCGGATAACCATGACATCGCTTTACGCTTGCTTGTCAAGCGCCCTAGCGGCAAGCGAGCCGATACTTCGAGCTCGCGTTAAGCCGCTGAAGCCCGGACCATGCTTGAACTTGGAGTTGACTCCTCCCCTTTTTGCGCGCAACTTTGTGTTGATTTTTAGTGTGTGCACTTCGC
>NZ_SJPY01000017.1 GCF_007860185.1 Novipirellula aureliae | reverse complement strand
CCGCAGGCACGGTCAGGACGATCGGCTCGGCTCGCAGGTCGAGCCAAGTGAAGGAATAGGGCGTGTCGCTATTGGGCGTGATGACCGCCGTGTCCTTGTAGGTGTAAACGCGTGGCTCGTTCTTGAGCTGATTGAACGGGGCCTTGAATTGGCTACCGCCCTTGTCAACAGCGTATTCATACATCACGGCGTAGTTCATCACGATCGGCAGACCGTAAACGAAGCCCTCCTCGGCGAGTTCTTGAATTTCCTCTGGGGACGGAGCCGTCGATAGGTCGGCGACCTCAGGGCTCTTTTGATCACACGCGGTGAACGTGAACGTGAGCGAGGCGGCTGCGAGCGCAGCGAAGGCGATGGTGCTTGCTTTCATGATTTGCTTTTTTCGAGTTGTTATGAATGTGGTTCTAAATAGAATTTACGGGCTATTTTACCAGATCCATTTTCGGAGCTGTCCAAGCGCCATCGAGGGCGGCTTCGGCCGGCCCGATCAACGGGGTGCGCACCGGTTTGGCCAAGCCGAAGAAGACTACCGTCGTGTTGGCGGCAAAGCGGGTGGACAGCGCCTCGTCCGGCACTTGCTTGAAGCCCGCAAGAGTCTGGTCCCAACTGTTGGCTACCCAGACGTTGCCGGCGGGATCGGCAGCGACGCCCGTGATGGTTTGCAGACCGCCGATGTAGCCGCCCTTGGGCGAAATCGCATCGCCAGTTTTGAGGCCCGGCGGGCAGGTCTCGGTCCGCACACCACACAACTGGGAGAGGTTATGGCTCATGGAATTCGAGACCCAAACGTTGTCATTGCCGTCAATGGAAATGCCCCACGCCCCGTTCATGGTCTTGCCGGCATTGAAGGGGCCGAGCATCGTGCCGTCGGGGCGAATCATCGACACATCGCCGCCTGGAAACTTATCACTGATTTCCCACAGATCGATCCACTCCTTGGCTGCGCGCTCACTGGCCGAACCATCGTGACTTCCAAACTTGGCTTTGAGCTTCTCCTCGACGAAGGCCAGCTTCTCTCGGATGCCAATGTGGCCGATGGAGTTGGCGACCCAGGCATTGCCCTGGCTATCGATGGCAATCCCGTGCGGGCTGTATCCGACCTCAAATTCTACGGCCTTGCCGGGGTCGCTGGCCGGAAAGCGGGTCACGGTGTTCGAGCCGCTGTTGGTGACCCATATCCGGTCTTGCTGATCAATCGCCAAAGCGAAGGGCTTTTTGAGCTGGAGGGTGCCATCGATCGGTTTGCCGTCCACGACCTGACCGTATATCCGTCCTTTTGAGGGGTCGCCTTTGGGTAAGTGAACAATCCAACTGTGGTCGTTATCTAGGGTCCAGACGTCGCCATTCGGGGAGATCATGATGCCCTGCATCGCACCGAGTTTTCCATCGAAGTTGTAGCCGGAATCGGGCGAAAGCGGTTTCCCGCTCTTGCGGTCGAACACGGAAATAGTGCTGCCGATAATGCTAGTGACCCAGACCTTGTCATCGCCGGAGACGGCGATGCCCCAGCCGGCACTGTCCACGCCGCCACCGCGATAACCTGTGATCATCGGCGAGAGCGGTTTGCCGTTCGGCGCGAACTTTGAGATGCCGCCGCCGACCCAATCAAAAATCGTGGTTTGCCCACCGACTAGGAAGTTGTTGGAGGACCACATGTTGCCCTCTCCGTCGATCGCGATGCCGCCGACTCCGTTGTAGCCACCCCCCGAGTAAACCAGCGACAGGGTCCACGCGCTGGGAGCGAAGTTGAGGTAAGGGATGAGAGCCACCTCGCGCCACCGCTTCCCCGCTGGAACGGGGTAGAACTCGTCGAGTAACCCGAAGATCCTGTCGGCATTGTGCGACGGATAGCGGGCGATGTTCTGCATCGCGGAAAGCGTGTTGGTCGGTGCGGCTCCGCCCGGAGGAGTGGCTGCTGCAAAGAGTTTGTTGCACGCGTCCGGTTTCTCGGTGATGCAGGCCGTCAGCAGAATGCCCAGCGTGTTGAATTTTGCCAAGGTGGTGGTCTCCGAGCTGTTCAACGGGTCCTCGATGACCGATCCTAAGCCGCCCGTTTCGAGGTCGACCAGATTCGGCACGTTGCCAGCGGCGATCTGCAGCCCCAGTGCATCGCCACTGAGCACTGTGCCTTCGAGGAATTGCGCTCCGGTCCATACGGAGGCCACCGTGGTGAGTTCGTTGATCGTCACGATCTCCGGGGGCGTGTCTCCCAACGTTGCCATCAAGGTGATTGCGGGATTCACTTCCTTGCCGGATGATAGCTTCGACTGACCGCCCGCAGCGATGAGGTACAGCACACCGTCGCCGCCCGTTCCGCCGGCAAGCGCCAGTTCGTAGCTGCCATCGTCATTCGTTTTCGCCTCGGCGACCTTTTTTGGGGCTCCCGGCCCTGCTAGCCAAAGGGTAACCTCCGCCCCGGAAATCCCGCCGCCGCCGACCTCGACCTGTCCTTTGATCCCATCGGCAGCGAAAGCCGATACGGCCATGAGTGAGGCTAAAATGGCAAGTGCGGAACATTTCACTGCTAAAGCTATAGGTTGTTTCATCGTCTGATATTTTCGATATATTGTTTATTGGATAAGCTCAGTCGTTCGCTTTGTCTTGAGCATCCTTGATCTGCTTCTGTTCGGCTGGAGTAAATTGGGTGGGGCCAAGCTTGATATTAAGCTGATCGATGGATCCGGTGAAATCAAACGGCAGGATATAGTCCTTCGAATTGATCTCGGTGCGAGTATCCACTCCCACATCAAACGTTTCATCCATCACCTGAATGAACGCGATTGAATTGGGTTGTTCGTGCGTATCCACAGCCACGCCATCAACCTTCAGGGTTCCGGTTCCACCTTTTGCAATTCCCGGCCCATTATAGACATAATCGTATACAAGGGTGTGTTTCCCCGCAGTAAGCGGTTCTTTTCCGGCCCACCTGTATTGCGCGAGACCCAACATGTTGTAGCCGAAAACAGGGACACCTTTCAGGATGTAAAATCCCCATCCGCCAAAACGGCCTCCGGCAGTGACAATCATACCGTTGCCCCCGTCGTCCGGCACCGTCACCTCGGCGGTAATCGTGTAGGACCGACCCAGAATGTTTGCTGCGTTTGAGTCCGACATCCCAGGATTCACGCCTTGATAATTGAACTCGGTCTTACCAACCGTCATACTTGGTCTTGGCTCCATCGAACGGGCGAACTGACGGTTGTCCAGAGGGTATACATTGTTCTTTGTGGCCTCCTGGTCGAACAGTGCCTGCATTTCTCTTAGCTTCTCCGGGTTTTGTGCGGAGAGGTCGTTGTTTTGGGAGAAATCGTCATTCAGGTTGTACAATTCCCATTTGTAATCGTCGATCGGAGGGAATGATGCATTCAAAATCCATGGTCCGTGAGGAGGCACTGTATTGGCATACCAGCCTTCACTGTATATGCCACGATTTGCAATCATCTCGAAGTATTGAACCTTGCGGGCGGATGGCGCGTTGGCATTCTCCTTCTTAAAGGTGTATGCCATGCTGGTGCCTTGAATGGGCTTTTGCGGGATGCCGTTGATTTCCTCAGGTTGTGCCACACCGGCCGCTTCCATGATCGTGGGCATGATATCGATCATGTGGTGAAACTGGTTGCGGATTCCTCCGATATCGTCAATCTGACCTGGCCAGGAAATGGCCATACCCTGACGCGTTCCTCCAAAATGGGAGGCGACCTGCTTGGTGTATTTGAAGGGCGTGTCAAATGCCCAGGCCCAGCCGACCGCCATGTGTGGATAGGTTTCCCGCGATCCCCAAACATCATAGAGCTTCAATTGGTCCGCTACGGGAATATCGAGGATACCGTTGAAAGATGCATATTGGTTGGGAGTTCCCAAAAGGGTGCCTTCCGGGCTGGTTCCGTTGTCACCACAAATGTAGATGATCAGGGTATTGTCCAACTCGCCCAAGTCCTCGACCTGTTGGATCACACGGCCAATCTCATCATCGGTATAGGCGGCAAACGCCGCGAATACCTCCGCCTGACGCGCGAACAATTTTTTCTCATCGGCTGAAAGCGATTCCCATTCCGGAAGGTCAACTGGCCAAGGTGTCAGTTGAGTGTTGGCGGGTATCACACCCAAACGCTTTTGATTCGCAAAGATCTGTTCCCGCATCTTGTTCCAACCCATGTCGAATTTACCCTTGAACTTTTCAATCCATTCAGTGGGTGGTTGATGGGGCGAGTGGGTGCCACCCGGTGCATAATAGATAAAGAAGGGTTGGCCGGGATCCGCCGCCTGGAGCGCTTTCATCCTGGCAATCGCCTCATCGGCCAGATCGGTGGACAGGTTGTAATCGGGTTTTCCTCTCCACGGGAATATCTGAGTATGATCCTGGAAAAGGTAAGGCGTGTATTGGTCTGTCTCGCCACCTTGAAAGCCGTAGAAATAATCAAATCCCATTCCTGACGGCCATTGATCAAACGGGCCCGCCACACTGTAGGCAAACGATGGTGTATTGTGGTTTTTGCCAAACCAGGAAGTGGAGTATCCATTTCCTTTCAGGATTTGACCAATGGTTCCGTTTTCCACACCGATGATCGAGTCATACCCCGGATATCCGGTGGATAGTTCGGTGATGACGCCAAAGCCTACCGAATGGTGGTTGCGCCCCGTGAGCAATGCCGCACGGGTGGGCGAACAAAGTGAGGTGGAGTTGAACTGCGTGTAACGCAATCCGTTGTTAGCCACACGGTCCAAGGCCGGTGTTGGAATCACTCCTCCAAAGGTTCCGCTTACACCGAAACCGGCGTCATCCGTCATGATCAACAAGACGTTCGGTGCTCCTTTTCCAGGCACGACGCGGGGTGGCCACCAGGTTTTTGAGTCGGCGACGGTTGGTCCGATTTTGCCGTCGTTCGGCGGTTGCGGCGCCGGTAGTTGTTTGCCGCTGATGGTCGTGGTCGCATCCGCGGCTCCCGGTGTGCCGGTGGTTTGAACTTGTCCGTGGGCCGCGGAACTGCTGAGAAGTAGCGTCAAGAACAATAGGGCCCTTGAGAATTCGGATAATCGATGATTCATGAATTTGCGTTAGGCGGTATGGGGGTGAGCTCTTTACAGTTGGGTTGTCCGCATGGGTTTTGCCCCATGAGAGAGTCGTGAACTCAAACTCAAAACGCAAGTTTTCGCGAAATCAGTTGAATCGGGATTCACTGGTGAAGTCGCGAGCCGCCTCATGAGAGACGGCCCGCGAGTTTCCCGATCGAATCAATCAGCTAGTTGCCGGTGGGAAGAGGAAGATTAATTCCGTCTTCGGCCAGCGACTTACGCAGCCAGTCAAACTTTTGGTAGTCCGAAATGGTGATTGGGCCGTCGTAGCCCGCGCTCTGAAGTTTGCGAGGCGGGTACTTTACGTAGGTCTTCATGAGCTCTTTAATTGCCGGTTCGATGGTGACCAAGGTCCACGTACGTTCGGTGAAGTTGTTCATGAACAGGTCGTAGCGTTCCTGCGGATCGGCCCACAGGTCGAAGATTTGAGGAACGGTGGCGACGTACTTTTCCGCCCCCTTCCAACCGAGGTTGGTATCGACTGAGAGACCGCCGGTTTCCTGGCCATTGTCACCCCGGATGTTAAAGCAAGCCTTGTAGTTGCCCACGCGAACCGCCCCTGGGGAAAGTTCGTTTTCCGTAAAGTAGAACCATTCCTTGCGCGGTGACGGGCCGGTGCCCAGGAGGACCGGTCTGAGGTCGTAGCTGTCGAAGATGATCGGCTTCCCTTCGCGATCATTCTCAGGCAGCTTCACGCCTGCGACGGAAGCAAATGTCGCCATGAGGTCAAGGCCTCCGACGATATCGTGGTTCTTCGCGGCGGCTTCAATCTTGCCCGGCCAGACGGCGATGGCAGGAACCCGGTTCCCACCTTCACGAACAGTGCCCTTGGTGCCTCGGAACGGGGTGTAACCGGCATCCGGATATACGTCCTGCCAAGCTCCGTTGTCGGTCGTGTACACAACCAACGTATCCTGATCGAGGCCGAGTTCTTTCAGCTTGCTCATGACGCGACCAATACGCGTGTCAAGCTCGACGACGGAGTCGGCATACTTGCTCTTGGACATCGACTTGTGTTTGAACTCCGGAGCTGGCATGTTCGGTTGGTGGACTTTCATGAAGTTCACATTGATGAAGAACGGGGTGTCAGGAGTCTTCGCCGCTTCCTCAAGGAACTCGATGGCCGCCTTCTCGACATAGCTATCGAAGTACGGAATGCCGACGACGCCATCAGGGTAGTTGACGTCATGGAGCGTGACATTCTTGCCGGGCTCGTCGACATACTGTCCGTTGATCTTGAAGTCCTCGAACGCCTTCTCACCGGCCTTGCCTGACATCGAACCTTTGGTCACCTTATTGAAGAACGTACGCAGTTCTGGGGCCATGTCCGGGAAAAATGTCGGATCACCGTACGTGTAGGCGTTGAGGTGATAAAGCCCGCAGTATTTCATGACGTCGTAGCCCTGTTCATTGGGCAGCGCGTAGTCGGATTCGCCAAGATGCCACTTACCCGTAAAATAGGTTTTGTAGCCGCCGGTTTTAAGAACGGAGGCCAGAGTCCACTCCGCCGCAGGAAGTCCGCCGCCCTGGCCCTGGAAGGCGACGGTGGTCATGCCGCTGCGATTGGGAATCCGGCCAGTCTGCATTGCTGCGCGTCCGGGCGTGCAACTTGGCTGAGCATAGAAGGAGAAGAACGTCATGCCGTCCCGCGCCATTTTATCGATGCTCGGTGTTGGCATGCCGCGTCCGACTCCGCCGCCATAGGGACCGAGGTCACCGAAACCGGTGTCATCGGAAACGAGGAACAGGATGTTAGGTGCTTTGTCAGCGGCTTGCGCCGAAGTGACGAAGCCCATGACAAGCCCGAGGGCGAGGGCGAGGTGTTTCATTTTGTTCATTTTTGTACTTTCTGGGTTGGGGTTTCTGTCACTGTTCCTATCCAGTACGAGCGGAAATGGAGCGGAAATGGGGCGGAATATTCAAATTTTTGTAACCGCTCACGGATTTGCATGATAGTCGCTGATCAGCAACTATCGCGTGAATGGCTACGATTATTTCTGGAAAGCGGACTTGGCCATCACGATGCCCGGTGGCTTCCAGGAGCCGTCGCCTGGAGGCAGGATGGAAGGGGCTTCGGTCGTCGGCCAGTAGAGACGCATGACCAGATAGACGGTGTCGTTCGGAGCCGGGAGCCAGTTGGCCTCCAGGTCCCCGCCGGGGTTGTCTTTCTGGATGTAAAGGGTGAGAGATCCGTCTTCGCCCTTTTTCATGTTGGGAATCATCGGTGAGTTGATGAGGTAGCGGTTGATCGGGTTTTCGATTAAATACTGCGACTTGCCGTCGTACATGGTGACCGACCAGAAGGCATTCACGGGCGGGTATTGGCCTTCGGGGAAGGTGATGGTGTAGTTGTTTTTACTGCAGTCGAGTGTTTCACCCTTGCCATCCACGCGGGTCAGTGGGTAAACGGCCTCGGCGGCGCTGTTGCCATAGAGCCCTGCTTTGGCGGTGCCGGAGCGCATCAGCCAGTCACCGTTATAGTGAGCTTCGTCACCCGGCAGGGAGCCAATCTGCCAACCATTGACGTCGGTCATCCCCGAGGCCAAGTAAGTGCTGATTTTTTCGTCACCAGCCTTCATGCCCACGATGATCGCTTTTTGGTGCTCTGGCGATAGGTCCTTCATGTTGAAGGTCTTGTTCGGTCCGATACCGATGGTCGCGAGCTTGGCGCGGATCTCTTTGTCCATGGCCGTTTCGGGAACGTACTTGAGCGCG
>NZ_SJPY01000016.1 GCF_007860185.1 Novipirellula aureliae | reverse complement strand
ACGTCGTCGTCATCACCAATGCCACGGGTCCATCGACCTCGTACCGCTCGGTCGTCGTACGTCCGCTGCCCGATTCTTTCGATGTTGATACTAGCGATAGATGACCTTCGCTTTGAAGTAGCTTGAGCTGATAGGCCGCGTCGCGGACACCCTCCTCTTCGGCAACCGAGAGAATCTTGTGACGCAAGTTCTCGTTGCCAAGATAGTACAGACTCTGACTGGTCATGGCACTGCAAGCGAACTGCTCTTCGGGGGGCATGAACCGCAGGACCGAATCGGCTAACGCACTCTTGCCCGCTGCCGAAGAGGACTGAATGACCAGACCGAGGGGTTTGTCCAACAACCGGCTGGTGGCAGCCAAGTAGCCAGCCAACTTGCCCGGTTCTTCGCCAACGATGCCGCATGTTTCAAAGTCAATCAAAATGCGGTCCAAGAGTCGTTCGTCGGTCAGTAGCGATAACGCCTCGTCCCTCTCGGTGGCACTGAGTTCGACTTGCACGTTTTGTGCCGGGCCTCGTTGAAGTTGTTCAATCTGTAGTTCTTCGAGTTTCAGGAGCACGCGTCCCAAGTCGCTGCGAAGTTCATGCTCGCTCGCAGCGGTCTCGTCTGCCGCTTCTTTCAAGAACACGCGGCGAGATCGGGCGTGGTACAGATCGAGGGAGTCGACGTGGTACTGATCGTTGGTTTCGTTGAGTACCATCAGGTTGACTTTCAAGACTCCGATCGTCGCGTTGCGGTCGAGACCGCGAATCCGCCAGCGGCGGTTCTCGATTCGGATCATCGTTTCGTGCTCGTTTGATTCGGCATGTAGGTCACTGCATGGGGTCGGTAGCGGGGATGTTTCGGTTGCAGGCTTTTCGCTTGCCGACTGTGGATCGACGTGCCCACCGACCCATGAGGCCGCACGGATGCGTATTCCGAACGCGTCCTCGCTCACGTGTCTGTCTTTTGCATATTCATTGACACTGACGCCATCGGGAAAGTGAATGCGCAGTACTTCTTTGCCTTCGAGCACCCGCATGTCGACGTCGCCGACGACCAACACACGGCGGACACGAGAGAGATCGTCGATGGTAAGTTGCCCATGAACGTCTGCCACCGCGTACGGGTAACCTGAACCATAAAAGGTCCATGCTGCTAAGACGCTGTCGCAAAGAATGATCTCGCCGAACGATTGAAGGGCCGCAGCGTTGAAGATGCCACTTCCAATCGCGATCCTCTTTTCGCCGGGCGCTTTACGATCGACCCGCAATCCGTAAACGCCCGTGACGATCCCGTTCGCATCCGATAGTGGTACGGTGACGAAGCCACGAAAGGTCTCGTGACCGGTCGCTTTAAGGATACCCGCTTTCTGTAAGGCACTCCGCAACTCGCGGCCTGGAACTGTGCGATGGTTCGGCAACTGCTTACCGAACGTGCGGTCCGCAAAGCCGACCTTCAAGGTTGCATCGGACGCCAAGCGGTTGCTCTTCAAAAAGGAAATTGCCTTTTCATTTTCGGGCAGTTTCGATGCGTAATAGTCGATTGTCGTCGCGAGCGGGTGCTCTTCGATCATGGTGGCTAGATCGTTCATGTTTGTCTCTTTAAGAGAATGGGACGGGAATGTTGGCGCAGACCGGTGGCCTGGCCCTGGATGAGGGGATGAAAAAAGTGTGCTTTGTCAAGGAACGTCGATTGTGGTGCTGACGCTTTTCACCGTAGTGGATCTTGTTAAAGATCCCACCGTGCACGGATCTTTAACAAGATCCACTACCCAATCTTTCCGTTCAATGGCCGCGTTTTAAGAAAAGGAGATCGCCGTCTACTGATAACGCCATCGATTGGCTTGCGTGTCAATCGCTGTGGTGTTGTCCTTTGGAAATACTTGGTAAAACTTCAGCTCATGCCGTTACAAATTACCAAGCCGGAGCTGCTTACCACTAGAAAGCTCTCGATCGGCGCGACCCTCCGCCGCTGTGAAGGGCGCGTGGACTATCGTGGTGAGCTAACGAGCGAGGAAGCAGACCGGGTCACCAAAGTGATGCGGAACTTGGCTGGTTGTCGCTGTGGTGACTACGGTGCGAAACAGGTTCACTGTGACCACTGCCAAAGCGATTCGATGCTGTTACTGAATTGTAACGATCGGCATTGTAGCACGTGTGGCGGTTATCGGCGGATGCGCTGGCACGAGCAGATGCAGCACTGGAAGTTGCCGTGCAAGTACATGCACTTGGTCGTTACGGTGCCTCATGACCTCAATGATACGATCAACGCCAATCGCCATGAAACGCTCTCCGCCCTGATGCGGTCAGCGCGGGTCGCGGCGTTCGAATATGTAAAGCGGCATCATGGTGTCTCGATCCCAGGCGTGGCCATCGTCCTGCACACTTGGGGACAACGGCTTGGTCGTCACTATCATGTCCACATCATCCTCACCGCTGGCGGACTCGACCAGACACGCACGCGATGGATCGATATCGACGTGAAGAAGGCGGAAGGCCAGAAGTCGAAGTTGGCCGAGATCTTCAAAGTCGAATACTTGAAACAGCTTCGCAAGCTCGATCGTCGACGACCGCTACGGCTTCCCAAGCATCTGCCCACTCGCACTTCCTTGGACAACGTACTCGATCACGTCTCCGGGATCGACTGGGTTGCCGACATCAAAGGCCCGAAGGGTGAGCATCATGATGGCGAAGCCTTGATCGGTTATTTAGCCCGCTACGTTACCGGCACGGCGATCGGCAACCAGCGACTTCTCGAAGACAAAGATGGTCAGATCACGTTCAAGTTCCATGACTACCGTCGCGGCAAAGATGGGATCAAGAAGCTGCATGAGTTGGAATTCTGTCGTCGCATCAGCGATCATGTGTTGCCCAAGGGGATGCAGCGAGTTCGCTATTCGGGTCTGCTACACACGACCAATCGCGAAGAGCGTTTAAATCTTTGTCGTCGCCTGATCGAAGCCGATAAGAAGAACGAATCGCACGCTGAAACAACTGATTCTGCGTCGTTACTTCCAAGCCCTGAAGCGATCGAAGCATATGACCCGATGCCGCATGAAGCGACCTGCCCGAAGTGTGATCGGCCGCGAAAGATCGTCAATAAGCTCGAGCCACGACTTACCCATCAAGTACTCTCACTCGTCACGTTGATGCTCGGAACGGCGGCGGTGTTAGCGGGCGGCGTCGCAGGCAACGATTGGCGTCGTGCGATCTTGCAAGTGATCGAGGATCAACGTCATGTTGCCCAGCGTCATCCGATCATCGACTTGATTTACCATCATCAAACTGGCCCCGACCATCCGCTATTTGATTATGTACGAATCCGTTACGAGGACCAGCGCGGGCAGATGTCTCCGCGTGCTCCGCCAACATCCGAACCAATCGCCGCATGAGTCATTCAACTGCAACTGAAACGAACGAGCCATCCACTCGGCCAGCGGCCCAGCTACCGCACCGCCCCCAGAGCACTCAAATCGTCCAGCGAAGGCAAATCCGGTCCTTTCACAAACAATCGAGCCAAAATTCAAACTGCCATTTCATTCAAAAAGAGTCAAACTGGTGTGCAAACTCTAAGTCACACTCGGCAATCTAAAACGACTCAAGCAAGCCCGGCAATCTAGGCAGCTAAAAAAGAAGCGAGACAAAATCAACTGTCTCCCGATCCGTCGGTTAGCTGTCGGGGTGTTCTAATTGTTAAAAAAGAAGCGAGACAAAATCAACTGTCTCCCGATCCGTCGGTTAGCTGTCGGGGTGTTCTAATTGTGAACGAATTGTGGAAGCTAGTAGCAATCAGCAATGATGGCGGCCCCTTCCTCACCATGTTCACGAACAAGATCTTCCCAGCGACAGTGGCATTGAAACCATTCTTCTGCATCTCGATCAATCTGATCCAAGATCGCCTTGGCATTCTCATTGGCTTCAGCACGAGCACGGCAACACTCACACAATACTGGTTCATTTGTTGGCTGCGTTCGATCGGTTTTACGCTGGGCTTGCTTCATTTTTTTTAGTCTTCGTTGGCTTTTGCTTCTTCGTGACATCGGATAACAGACTCTCATTTCGAGAAAAAAAGTAAACTCATCGATTCGCTTCGATGCAAGCATTGGCGTCTCGTGTATTCTTCGGCTGAAAACTGAAAAGCAAGTTTGACCCCCACGAAGCGTTTCCTTTACCCCGGTGCAATCGGTGGTTTACTCATTTACGGTACCGGCCACCTTTTCCGCCTCCGTTCAATCGTTTCACTCCGATTCATCGGGTAGTTTCTCCGAAACTACCCCCGTCCCGTTTGATCGCTCGCAATCATCCTTGACTAACTCGACAAAGCAATTCAGCTCAAGCATCGTCGAATTTCCACGAGGGTAAAAGGCACGGTCGATTTCTCCAAGCGTATCGTCCGGACGAAATTTGTAGCGAAGACGTTTATCGACAACATAAGCATCACAAAGCTTAGCCAGAACATTTTCACGGACCTGATCACTAGATCCAGTATTATTCCAGCAGTCTTTCGAATCATGGCGTCGTGTTAAGCTTTCAGGAAGTTTTGGCTTGCCCAGCTTTCTCAAGAACGAGAGCATAAATTGAAGTCCAGGTTACCAGCGACCATCACTACATGTAAAACTGCAATATGTACTAATCGCAAATTCCGTAATCGCGACTCCGATCACGCCCGTTCGACACGCAGATCGGATCTGCGCGTTTTTCGTGTATCTCATATGCCGCCTTAATACTCTGCCCAAGCAATTCTTGCTGTTCCTAGTCGCACACCGGCTAAGTGGACTAGTGTTGGGGTTGAGGTTTATTTTAGGCCCCAACGATCGCCTCAACTGTTCTTCCGTTTTCGCGATAACTTCAGCACGCTCAATCAAAGTCCATGCGCCGGTTGAAGTTGCGACGCCGCCCACATACTCAACGACGCGCGAATGAACAGTTTTTTCGCACTTCCACCAACACGAGACAACCCTTCCAGCCGCGTTCGTCGCTGCATTCCACACGTTCTCTTCCGCACACCAAGACCCGGTGTAGAGCCAAACTCTTGGCCCGCACACTTGGGTGAGTCCATATGGATCGAGCCCCGTCAGCGGCTCCCCGCTAACAAGTTCATAAAGGTTCCACTCGCTACCCTCGAATCCAATTGGGTCTCTGGAGCAGAACCGTCCCAACCCGGCGTGATAGTACCGCGCCCGGAAGTAGTTCAATCCGGTTTCCGCGTCGAACTCTCGTGACGTGTACCGGTATTCCCAATCCGTGTCCGATAATCCATCACCGTCGAGCGTAAAATTCGCTTCCAGAACCGTGGATTGGCCATACGGGTCATAGTGGAATCGCTCGACGACCGTTCCCGTCGTGCCCGACAACGCCGTCACGTTCCAGTTCGCGTCTTGCAGAGCATAGAGCCGCTCATCGAGTACACCGTTGCCGGTTGTGTCACGTTCACGCAGCACTAGGTCGTCGATGTAACGGGAGCCCCACGTGAATTGCTTATGGGGATCGGTGTCCGAATCGAGTCGTACCTCCAGTACCTGGTTTTGCTGCGAGAGATAATGATGCTGGGTCTCGTCGAGTGAACCGCCTGAGTAGACCAGTTTGACGATGCGGCGATTCTTGCCGTCCTACTCGTACTCGGCCACAGTGGTGCCGCCGTCGGCGACTTTCACCAGTCGGTTCCACGCATCCCATGTGAGAGTGTAGTTGCTCGACCATGAGCCCGGCCGAGGCACCGTGGTCATGTTGCCCGTCGCATCGTGGCCCACGTTAGCCGATGAAGCATCGATGTCGATGATCTCGTTGGCCTCGTTGTGGCTGCGATCCTGATCCAAATCATCGGTTCCGTTGCCGTCACTATCTTCGAGGAAGTTCGACCAGTTACCCAGCTGACTGAGCGTCCAGTCTTGGCCGAATGTTTTCGAAGAGATCGACATGTAGGTTCCATCGATCTCGCCCCGCGCAACGTCCACCAAGCGGTCCAGGCCATCGTAAGCGTACAGCTCGTCGTAATTTTGAGTGTTGTTCTCTGCGATCACATCTTCACGCCAAGTGCGGCTGCCAGCATGGTCATAGCCATACTTGAGCTGTACTGCATCGGACGTGGAGTTGTAGCCATCCCAAAGATGGTTGATCGTACGACCGAAACGATCCAAACCGGCATACGTGCCACTGGTTCCTTGGAACAGGTCGAGCTTCAGATCGGGTTGTTGATAGTCGGTCACGACTGTCCGTCCACCACCAGTATACAAGTATTCGGCCAGGATCGTGCCGCTGCTGTTGGTCTCGCGAAGTCGGTAAGGCCGCGAGAGCAAATCGTCGATCCCATCACTGCTACCATAATCATAGTAAAGAACCCGGCCGTCAGGGTAGGTTAATTTCTCCAGACGGGACCGATTCTCCAGTAAACCGCTAGCGGAGGAAGTATCGTAGGTGTACTGGACACTTGGGGTACTACCCCCAACGACACCGGAGTGTGACTGTTCCGATTCGATCACCTGACCCAAGTCGTCGTAAGTGAAGACGATCTGGTTGGTGACGTCCGACGTGTTGTCGGGATCATCCGTTTGATTGCCGTGGGACGTGATTTTTGAGACGCGGCCCAGGCTATCGTAGCCGGACGTGATCGAGCGAACCGAGCCGTCGGTGCTGCCACCCAAAGTGGTTACTTCGTTGGACTGCGTCCGACGAAGGGCGTCATAGCTGTAGGTGATCACCGTTCCACGCTGGTCGGTGCGTGTCGCCCGCGTTCCATCGACATGGTAGGCGAACTTGATTTGGTCCGATCCGCTGGACGTGGTATCGGAAGAATCTGGGTAGATTTCGCTGGTCAACCGAGAGGCATCGACACTGTCCTCGAACAAGTACACCGTTTCCTGGGCTGCAACGCTTGAGCCATTGTACGCGGTCAACTTGGTTGTATTGCTCAGACCATCGTACTCGGTTTGAACGACGGTATCCTTGGACTTGTCGCTCCCATCGCTGATCGTCGATAGGTTCGTCGGAGTAAAGTTGCTGTAGTTCTCGGCAACCCAGAGCGTTCGACCAAGGTCATCAAAGAACGTCTTGGTGTCGGTACCCGACGGCGCCGTCACCAAGTTCGGTCGTCCTGTCGCCGCATCGTAGGCGTAGGTGGTCACCAAGACCGTGTCGGTACTGCTCGCGGGCGCCGTTCCCGGGCGTGCTGGGACGGCAGCGTACTTCCACTTGCCAGCGCCCGCGGTGGTATCGCCCGAGCCGTAACTGGCTGACGTCGTGATCCGATTTGCGTCGTCAAACCAGCTATAACTGGTCGATCGCACGTAATCATCGTTGCTACTCAAGTCGATGCCATCGGTGTCATCGTGCAGCGCATCGTACTGATGTTGTTCGATGGTGTTACCAGAAGCGTCAAACACGCTATGAGAGAGCGTGATCACCTTGTCGTCACCACCGCTTAATGAAGCACGAGTAGGATGGGGTGACGGGGCGCGGTAGTTGAACGATCCGCTGCTGTATTTGGTGGTCTCAAGTTCCAGCACCCTGCGTTGCTGGTAGACCCGGCCCGCCCCGTCATAGGCGGTTTCACTGGCGGCGGCGTGCGAAGGGGCGCTCGCTACCGTTCGGTTATTGCGGTCGTAGTAAGTGTCGCTCTGCAGGGCGTCACCTGCGGTGCCGCTTGAACTCACCGCATACGTTGTCGTGCGGTAGGCCCGTCCCAAGTCGTCGAATTCACTCTCCTGGAGCGAGCGGCGATTGGTTGTTGTGGTGGTGTAGTCGGTATAACCGTCTCCGGTCAGGACCGTGGTCCACGTCGGATTGGACGTGTACCGTGCCGAAGCTACGGCACGGCCCTGCCAATTAATGTCCTGCACCGAAAAGGGACCGGCCGCGGTCTCGCTCGAGCCATTGTGATAGAAGGGAGCCGATCCTCGCTGATGACCTCGATAGGTCAGGTAACGGTTCATGCCGGTGTAATCATTCGCTCCGGTGCCGTGGAAGCGTTGCGTTTGCGTCACATGGCTGTCGCCGATGCCCTCATGGTCGTAAATCGTTTTACTGCGAGTTCTCAGTGTCGGATAGGTCGCATAGCTGGAGGTCATGTTGTGGCTGGTGCCCGAGACTCCCGTCTGCTGTTCCACAATTCGTCCTTGGAAGTCGTACAGACTGCGAGTGACCTGTTCGGTGGCACTGCTGGAACTGGTGCCCGAGACGACCTGCACGGTGTACTCTCGGCGACCTTGGTCATCGTAACGGTAAAGCGTTCGATAGAAGTTAGTCGACAACGTCCCGGCGCCCGAACTGGGGATGTCATGGTAGGTGTCGACATGGTCGATCTTGCCAGTCAACTCCGAGTAGCCTTGTTTGGTCCAGGAGGTGTAATCGCTTTGGGAGGGCTCCGAAGAAAAGCCTGTGGGAACACTTCCGGAGGTCGAGATGCTGGCGTAATCCCCGGCGACCGCGTACGACTCGGTCTGCCGGCCGCTATCGTCAACGATCGAGACCTGGATCGGCTGCAGACACTCGCTGCTTGAAGAGTCCCAATACGGAAACGAAAGGGTGCGGTTGGTTTCATAAACGGTGTAATGTTCAGCTCCCCCGGAGTCGGTGCGTTTTACGACCCGGCCCTGGCTGTCAAATTCGCTTGTTGATACCAACAACCGGTTCGTGGGTGGCACTATCCATCTGACGCTATTCATCCCACGTTGGTCAACGACTTAATCGACTGGATGAAAGAGTTGAAAAAGGGCGAGCTACTCTTTCCAAAACTAGCGAAGCGGAAAGCATGGAAACTGGTAAAAAAGGACTTGGCACTCGCTGGTATTCCGTACCGCACCGACGATGGAGTCGCCGATTTCCAGGCAATCGGGCGTCATACCCATATTACGGAATTACTACGTATCGGGCCACTTTACCCGAAGCCAAGGAACTGGCACGACACAGCGACGTGCGAATGACGATGAAGTACACCCACATCGGAATTGAAGATCAAGCAAAGGCTCTTAGCGTTCTACCTACACCTTGGCAGGATATTGGCAGGAGTTCAACCGTCCGCCAGGGGCATTCGATGGCAGAGGTTGACACCCCGAGTCCGAAAACCGGTGCGGACACCAATAACAAAAGCCCCGTAAAAAACGGGGCTTTTGTCAGGTCTTGTCAGTCCGAGTCAGCGGATGCCGACAAAGATCCAAAGCGGAGGACACGGGACTCTCCGATGGAGGCGAAATAAACCGTTGTGAATCAAGCACTTTTGTGCGTAAACGTCGATTGCACAATGATTTGCGATACTCAGTTTGTTGTCACCTGTCGTCACGCGTTCTCACCCGTAGTCACTGTTCTTGGCACAGTGTGCCAAAGATGCTGTTTCAAAATTAAAGGAGGAGACGATGCCATTGTCAAATGAACGTGGGAAACCGCATGATGGGGTGGAAGCGTCAGCCAGAACCAAACGCGAGAGTGATGACGGTGGGCCTGTGAAGACCCGGTCAATCAGCCTTTGCGATCAATTTGATATCCAACTCTGCCATGGCTCGTTGAGCCTTGGTGATCACGCTCTAACCCAGTTTTGGTTGGACAAGCGAACTCTTGTTTCGCGCAGTGGTACCCGAGGCAGAAACTTCCAACCGATCTTGGATTTTTTCCGTCGGACTGCACTGCAAATTGGCGGCGTTCAGATTGAAACGATTGAAACACACCTGCTGGCCAATCTGCTTCCGCACGTCCGCCATGATGGAGCCCAAAAAATCTTTCCTGACGCAAAACTGCGAAAGCAAACGAAGAAACTGAGAGGCGAGGCGGCCGCTGAGCTTGACCAACTAATCTCTTGTTGTCGCGAGGATCGGTTGACCATATTGGAATTTCACGAAAAGGTTCGAGACGCTGTAGGTTTGCCATGCTTCTCTGCCGAGGAATTTGCTGTCTACCAGAAGTGGTCAGGTGAGATGTTTGACGGACTGCAACAACTTTGGGTTGACGAACTTTCCGAAGCCGTCGCCACCGTCGAGAAGCGATGGAATACTTGGAACAGGCGTTTTGGGCGTCGCTGCAAGAACCTAAATCAAAAGACAGTGCTGGATGTACTCTCCTTTGAAAGCAAAGCCGCATTTCAACAATGCTATTCGGCAGCCTGGACTGCAATTCTCCCACAGCTGATGTCAGACGAAGAGCCGAGGGAAATTTCCGAGTGTTTCCATGGACTTTGGCACTTAGATCAGCGAATCGAAAACCCTGAGAGCGGTCATGACATTCATTTACTGCACGGGCTTGTCTTGGGACTGCATCCAGCTTTCGGCCTGCTTATCGCGACTCAGACCGGACGAGAATTGATTGGTGACATGGTTTCGGATCCAACAAACATTCCTGCTCAAGAGCGTTTTTTCAACGCCAGTCTCGTGGCTTTCTTTCACTATGACGCGGCACGATCGACCTATAACGCGAATCGCAGGAACTTCTAACTTCGCTGCCCACTGACTTTCTCGGTATTCCGCCGCGTCATTTCTGATGCGGCCTTTTTCGTGCGCTGTTTGCCTTTCGACCAGTTGCTGGTTGGGTTGGGCAGCCCACATGTAGAACCAGCGCGCAAGTGCCTAGTTACGGTACGGCGTGTTGCCGTCCGGCTAGGCGTCTGCGTGCTTTTAGGAGCACACAATGCAAAGCCAAACATCACTAACGACCAACATCGACGACAACGGTTACGAATTATCAGCTCACGCGGCACTCATCGCGTCTGGACGAATAGCAATTCCCACAGATTTGCCTCCAGACCGATTGCAGCCGCTGCTGGACGAAGTTCATCGCTTGCGTCGCCAAAGATTGGTCCAGTTTCTTGCGCTGGCAATTGCGAAGAACCTCGCAACCGAGCACATGGAGAAATGATCTATGCTAAGGCGTCAATTCGATCTAACAAAGCTATTGGACGTCGTTCTCTACCTTCGGATGAGCGACGACAAACAAAATCCGTTAAGCCCTGAGCAACAGGAAAAGATGATCCGCTCGCGGATCAATCGATCCGGTCTAAACGTCAAAATCGCTAGGGTCTACCGAGATGACGGTTTGACGGGACGGATGACGCGGAACCGAAAAGGTTTCTTAAAGATGATTCACGAGATTCAAACCGGGCAAGTCAATGTCGACGCGATCCTCGTCGACACGATCGAGCGGTTCGGTCGAATGGAAGAACTCGATGAGTTTCGCCGCCGACTCGAACACGAACATAATATCGTGATTCTCACGGCCGACAAGAATTTTTCCGACCCGACGAGTTCAACCGGCCGCGTGATGGCGATGTTCGAAAATTATCGGGCAACGGTGGATTCGGAGATCAAAGCTCACAACGTTTTGCGCGCAAAGTACCTCACCATCGAACAAAACTTTTGGCCGGGAGGTCCAGTGCCGTTTGGTTACCGACTTGATGAGGTCGAGCGCATCGAAAAGCCCGGTGCGCGAACAATCGTTCATAACCATCTTGTACCGGATGAGGGAGCCGGACCCATCATGCAGGCGATTTTTCAGAAAAGCAAAACTGAACGGTCATGGGGGCAAGAAAGGCTGGCAAAATACTTCAACGCAAAGACCGACATTCCCGACAAATACAAGCCCTTTATCGGTGCAACAATTGGTAGGCAACTTAAGAATGCAATCTACCAGGGTGAGTTGGTTTGGGATCAAAACTGCACCGGGATCGTTCGTGGCGTGCGGGTTTTGGAAGCCAATTCGCCCAAGGATGTAATCCACGTTCCCGATTTCTGCGAACCGTTGGTTTCGATCGAGGACTTTCAGCAGGTTCAGGCCAACCGGATTGCGCGCACTCGCAATCGAAAATCAGAAAGCGGTGAGCGACGACGAGGCATTAACTATCGGTATCCATTGACGGGGCTAGTGCGCTGTGGTCACTGCAATGTTGCGATGAACCCAAATTCGTCGAGTTATAAAGACGCTGTATACACATCGTACATCTGTCCAAAGAATCGTAGCGGGATGTGTGACAATGCAACTCGTGTGCCCGAAGAGTGGCTGCGTGAAACGGTTGTCGGTTTCATTCTGAAGCATCTGATTCCGAACGATGATGCTGGCAGATTGGCGTTCGTTGAAGAAGTCACCGAGTTGGTTCGAGCGGCTTTGGGCGAACTTCAGTCTGAGGACCTCGACACAAAACCTGTGCTGGCAGCGGAGCTGGCAACGTTGGGGAAACAGATGTCCGGTTGGATTCAGTCCCTCAGCAATCCGAAGTTATCCGCTTCGGTTCGTGAATTGGTCGAGATGCAAATGACGGAGGCATCCAGCCGGCGTAACGAGATCGAAGAAATCCTTCAGGAGGATTTTGACCAAAATGCTCTGCTTGCGAGTCTCGTTCGTCCTGAGCAAGTTCACGAACGACTCGACCGTTTGTCGACGGTTCTTAGTGGCGACAATGCGACGGAGGCAAACCTGTTCTTGTCGATGCATGTCGACAAAATCGACTGCTTCAATGATGGCCGTGTGCGTTTGAGGGTTTGCAAGGTTGGATCTTCGTTTCACGCGGTCAGCTGGTTTGCTAATCAACAGTCGCCTGAGACAATCAACAAACTGCCACGTGATCCTGTCAGTGGCGGCTACCAAACTAAACCCCGTCGTCGTGGGCGGCCTCGGGTCGAACCTGGTGATTCGTTGGCAAACCTCGAAGAAATTGATGCCGTCACGGACCCGAATCGGTTTCGAGGCTTACCCGAAGATTGGTTCTGGGTCGAGGACTTTCAGGTTCCCGAGCGGTCGTGCTGGGCGAAGGACAACGCAGAGGCTGTCCTGGCCAGGTACAATGAGATTGCGGAGTCGACGAAACGCAAACCCTCGTGCAATACGATTGCCAAGGAGTTTGATGTTTCGAGGCCAACCATTTTGAATGCTCTTGACTTCGCTAACGGCAAGCGTAAGGGTGCTGGTACAAAGCATCGGCGTGAGCCGAAAATTCGGATCAAAGGAAACCCCGATGTCGAAAAGCAGATCGAAGAACTCCACGCGGCCAGTGTTCTCGAAAAAGACATCGCGGCAGTGATTGGTGTCTCGCGTTCAGCAATCACCGCCGCCTTAATTCGATTGTATGAGAAACGGGGCGTGCCGAAGCCAGACGGCCGGCGGACTCGCCACCAACGATAGCCTTTCGCGGTTGTCGCTGGTTCATGATCATGACCGCGTTTTCCTTAGGGTGAATGCGGTCATTTTTTTATCTATCAGCCAAGTCTCCCACAGAGCGATTTTTTGCCTTCTGGAACCCAGGTGCGCTGACTTGTATGCCTCTCGCATGGCTAGGCATATATGACCATGTATGTCCCGCCATGCGAGAGGCATACAAAACACGAAAACAGCTAAATTAGCGGCGTTTTTGCGGCATATAAGGTAGTTGAGCTCGGTTATCCGTTGGCTTTCGGGGACTGAATCGCTTCAAGTCGCTTCTCAATCTTCCTGACGAACGCAGTCAATGTGGTGTCGATTGCTTCGCAGACATCAAGCTGTTCGAGCACCTCCAACCACCGTTCACCCGACTCGTACTTGCTTAAAAACGACTGCGGCTTCTTCAAACGCTCGGCCACATCGGCCTGACGTAGGTTCGATCGCTCTCTGCACTCGCGTAGCAGCGTTAAAAACACTCTTTGACGTTCGGTATGCAGGTTTTTTTCCACGCGAATTCCCTCGAAAGGCGTAGATGCTATATCCTGTAATGGGATATAGCATTGTCGGATATTTGTATTGCCGAAAACCTCTCAATTCACACTCCAAAGGAGCCAGCTATGAATTAACAAAGTAGGATTTGGATTGGTGTCGCCACCGTGTCGGTGCTGATTCTCTATTTCACGGGCCTCTA
This sequence comes from Novipirellula aureliae, assembly GCF_007860185.1. Lineage (NCBI taxonomy): Bacteria > Pseudomonadati > Planctomycetota > Planctomycetia > Pirellulales > Pirellulaceae > Novipirellula > Novipirellula aureliae. The sequence goes on along the minus strand of NZ_SJPY01000016.1, from coordinate 3,282 downwards.
TTGGCCATTAGTGCGTTTCGTGCTCACACTTATTGCGATCGCGGGATTGGGAATCTCTGCGTTCTTCACATTTCGCTTTTCAGAGCGAGTCAGGAGGCGACCAAAGACCCGTCCGCCGAAAAGCCGCAGTCGCAACAAGCTATCTTTGCGGTTTGTGCAACGGTGATGACCTTTCTGCTGCTGTCATTTGTCCCCTCCGATCCATCAGCTCCGGAACCAGACGTAGCACCGACGCAATCAGTCGAAAAAACAGCGGCGGAACTCGGACGTCCATCGCCCACAAGCACCCCAGCCGGTGCAGATACGCCCGTACCACGAACAAAAGTGCAGACAACGCCTAAAGAGTTATCGACCAAACCTAATCCGGAGCCACGCAAAGCGAGCCAAGAATGTCTCCCGATGAAGCGGATCGCGCGATGGTTGACTTCATGGGGACAATTATTGGTGCCGAAATAGAGTAGGAACGCCGCGAGCTAAACGATCCTCGCTACCAACGATTTCAGCAGTCGATTGAACAGTCTCGCGTTTGTTCTCGTTGTGGTGGTGCTGGAAATTACCGATACGTCGATGGAAAGGGTGTATTGCAGTTGCGTACGTGTCCAAGTTGTCTCGGTTCCGGTAAAAGATTCTAAAACCGCTAAATTTGGGCCAAAAACGTGGCATATTACTTGAGGATCTCTTAGCATTTCAACAAGATTGCAACGCACCAAATCGCTACCCGGCTTCATCTAAATTGAGGCTGAAAACGCGTCATATAGGGTGAGGCGAATCCTAACCGTGCCTGCATTGATTAGCCCTCTTCTCTCACGCAAAAGGAGGTGGTCATCGCTTACCTCTTCTTCATCGTGGCTTTGTGTGTATCACTGCTCGTTGCAGTGATTGCCTTGTCTCGGGAACGTAGATTACGTCTCGGACTCCAAGCCATTCTCAATCGCATCCTCGAACAATGGAGATCGAATGGGAAAAACCATCATGGTCATCTCGGTGGCCATACTCGTTCTCGCCCTCGGCGGGTGTCGGGACGACGAAAACAAACGACTCGCCGAAATGGCGGAAAGAAATCTTGAACGCCAAGCTCAGCAAGAAATTCGCAACACGGAGTTGCAGCATCAGGTCGCTGAAGGAACCAAGCTGCTGGTGGAAGCGGATGCCGCCGCTCGCGGAACCATCGTCGAAATCCATCGCGATGTTCAAGCGGAACGGCAAACAATTGGGGCTCAGCGGGATCGACTTGAAGACGAACGCCGTCAGATTGCGGCTACACGAATCCGTGACCCCATTATTGCTGAGTCGATCAAAGCGATTGGGTTGCTTGCCGCCTGCCTGGTCCCACTCCTCATCGCACTGCAGATATTGCGACGTAGTGATACGACAGCTGAATCCGAAGCAGTTGCCGAGTTTCTTCTAAGTGACATGGTCGCTGATCGACCCACGATTGTCCGTATCATCGACGCAACGCCAAAAGAATCTCACGGTGATACCACTGGTCGAATTACCCACCACAGAGATGCTGACTTAGACACTTAACCCACTCGAACAATAGGAGAAAACCAATTTCCCACATATTAGAGATTCAAGCGGAGATTCGTGACGAAGACGCCTTGCGGTTCGCTTGTCGTCGGAACGAACTCGCCGATCCCGTTCAAGGCACCGCGAAGCTGTTCAGCTCAGAGGCTACGGGATATCTCGTGCATTTGCCTCGATGGCGGTACCCTGTCGTCTGCCAAACCGATTCCGGCAGGGTCGCCTACGACAACTACGAAGGCCACTGGGGTGATCAGTCTCACCTCGACAAATTGCTGCAGTCGTACGCGACGGAAAAATGCAAATTGGAGGCAAGACGCCAGGGTCACACCGTCACCGAGCAAACGCTTAACGACGGCTCCATCAAGCTAACCGTCTGCGTAGGAGAGTGACGTGAAAACCATCGAAATCACAATTGCTGCGGATGGTAAAAGCAAAGTCGACACGAATGGCTTTACCGGTACCGCTTGTCGCGATGCCAGCCGTTTTCTCGAAGCGTCGCTCGGAACGCGGAAGGCCGAAACGCTGACCAGCGATTATTACTCAACCAACTCACAAACCCAACAGGAGAACGAATCGACAACCTAGCAAATTCAGTACGGTTACCACCCAAGCGGTCGAACACATGACGGTCGGATGACTCGAAGAACAGGACCAGGAGGGCGAAATCCATTTTTGGATGTTGGTAATCAAAGAATTGCTGACGTCCTAAACCCACAACAACCAAAGGAATCAATATGAAACTATCCGATCGGCTGATGGAACTGGTGCGAGCCTGTTTCACCGGCATTTGGATCGAATCGCACGAGCACGACGATGCGTTGCTCGAAATTTCACAACTATGCCACGCACAGCAATGGCGACTCGCCACCTGGGACATTGACCAGGGCCTGCGTGTGCCGGGAACTGCGTCGACCGATCACGCTGGGCCATCTGACCCGTTGGCCGCGATTCACGCGATGAAGTCGCTGGGGGCGGATGACACTGCGTCCATCATCGTTCTGACGAACTTTCATCGGTTCCTCGGTTCCGCCGAGATCGTTCAAGCACTCGCACGACAGATTGTTGATGGAAAAGGGAGTCGAACCATTTTCATCGTATTGTCGCCAGTCGTTCAAATCCCTACGGAACTCGAAAAGCTGTTCATCGTGATCGACCATCCGTTGCCTACGCGTGAGCAATTGAGAGAGATTGCTGAGGCGATTGCGACCGAAGAGGGTGAACTCCCAAGTGCCGAAAAACTGGAGACCGTACTCGACGCCGCCATGGGCCTGACTAGGCTCGAAGCGGAAAACGCTTTTGGTTTGAGTCTCGTTCGTGACTCGGTCATCAAGCCGCAATCGGTTTGGGAATTGAAGGCGAGCATGCTTAAGAAGTCCGGCTTGCTTCAGCTCTATAAGAGCCACGACGACTTCTCGTCACTCGGCGGACTGGGCAGCTTGAAAGCGTTTTGCAAACGGTCATTGCTTCAACACGGTCGTGACAATCCGCTAAAGAGGCCTCGTGGCGTTCTGTTGCTGGGAGTGCCAGGCACGGGGAAGTCAGCGTTCGCCAAAGCACTCGGCAAAGAGACAGGGCGTCCGACGTTGATCCTCGACGTCGGCGCATTGATGGGGAGTCTCGTTGGCCAAACAGAGCAAAACGTTCGTCGAGCGTTGAACATCGCCGATGCGATGGCACCCTGCATCCTGTTTATTGACGAGATCGAAAAGGCTCTCAGTGGCGCGGCTGGATCAGGACAAAACGATTCGGGCGTAT
>NZ_SJPY01000015.1 GCF_007860185.1 Novipirellula aureliae | reverse complement strand
AAACCTCTGCCTGGGCCAGCGATGTAAATGAAACCCAACGCGGAGTCGATTGGCAAATGAAAATCGACGAAGCGAGGACAAAGCTGCTTTCCGTCTATCCTAAAATTAAGATGTAACGCAGCACTAGTCGAAATCTTTCAAGCTTGCCAACGCGTCTTGAATGCAGATTTCTTGACGGCTGCGATTCAAGAACACACTAATCGATTGATAGCCGCATTCGTGAAGTAATTGAAGGGCTTCAACGAAGCAATCGGCCACCCGTTCGGGTTGGTGGGCGTCGGCCCCGAGGGTCACGGGGATATTGCGTCGGGACATTTCGACCAACATTTCTGGAAACGGGTTCATTTCGACGACCACTTTTCGAAGTCCCGATGTGTTGAGCTCCATCGCCGTGCCGGTCGCGGCAATCCGGTCGAGCGATTTGCAAATGGTATCCATGATCCTGCTCGGCACCCAATCGTCGGGCGTTACGTTCTTGACCAAATCGGGATGCGAAATCGAGTCGAAAAGTCCCGTTTCGGCGGCCTTGGCCAGCAGATGAAAGTAGTTCTTTTGGTATTCGAATGGATCTTCGGTAAAATACCGTTCGCGGTACTCGGCAATCTGAGGATGGACACTGCCGATCACGTATTGGAAATCGGCCGATTGCAATTGATTTTCAAGAAAACGCTCGTAGCCTTCGAAGTAATCGGCTTCGATTCCCAACCGGACATCGACTTTTCCCGCCCACTTGTCAGTCGCTTGTTTGACCATTGAAATATAATCATCAAACTGGTCTTCTCGCATTCGAACATGACTTGAAAACCCGTCTGGCATCGGATTGTGGCAGGTAACAATCAACCCTTTCAAACCCCGCTGCCAAGCCACTTCGGCATACTCGCTCGGCAACCCTTCGGCGTGCATGCAAAGCGGGGTGTGGGAGTGAGATTCGTACACTATTCGGTCGACCAAACTAATCCCTCTATTCCTTTTTCTGTCCCACAATCCGGCGAAGCAGTGTGCCGTATAACGTCGCGGAAGTCATCGAGACTTTCGAGCCGAACTGTTAAGGTGCAAATAAATGTTGAAACAAACCATAATGTTAGGATGTCGAACATGACAAGGGCCACCGATCAACCGCAACCACCCCGCTTGCCCCTGTTGGTGACGGGGATTTCGGGCGTTCCGGGATACAATGCCTTTCATTATTTCCGCAATCTCTACGGCGATCAAGTTTTTGGTATGCGGCAAAATAGCATGTGGCCGTTATCAGGCGACGGCATTTTGGGTTGTGATGCGGAAGACCGGCGGCAAGTGAGTGAGATATGGGACCAATATGAGTTCAAAACACTACTCAATTTTGCCGGTTGCTGCCGCCTGAAGTCGTGTGAAATGGATCCTGAAATGGCGCACCGCGTCAATGTGATGGGGACAGAGAACATGATCGCCGAAGCCACTCGGCGTGATGCCGCCATTATCCATTTGTCAGTGGATCTGGTTTTCGGCGGACGAGATGGTGGCGATTACTGCGAAGAGGACCAACCCGATCCCGTCACGGTTTATGGCGCGAAAATGGTCGAAGCCGAAAGGCTCGTGCTCAACCATCGCCCCGATGCCTGTGTGCTGCGTATTTCGTTGCCGATGGGAATCAGCTTCAATGCGCACGCCGGGGCGATTGATTGGATTGCATCTCGATTTAAACAGGGCAAACCAGCGACGCTGTTTGTCGACGAATTCCGCACGCCGACTTACACTGACTGCATGAACGAATTGTTCGCCCACATTTTGCGTGAGCCGATTCATGGGCTGTTTCATGCGGGAGGGCCGCGAAAGATGAGTCTGTTTGAAATCGCGCAAGTCGTCAATCGAGTCGGTGGCTACGATGCCAGATTGCTCAAGGGCGTGCCGAGAATCGAAGCAGGACCGATGCCGCCGCGAGCAGGTGACGTGGCGATGAATTCGTCGAAACTACAGGAAGCGATTGGACGTGCTCCGTTTGATCCTTGGCCCTCTCTCGATCACCTTTGTCCCGATTCCTCCGATTGGCACTTCGAGTCGCTATCGTACGAGTCTCTCCCGCTCAATTCCCTATCGCAATCGCCGATCGACGGCAACTCCGGTGAAGCATGGATCGAACAACTGCTCTACCAAAACCCGAACAATCCCGGTTTCGTTCCTCCAAACCGAGATCAACTTTGGGGCGACCGCCGGTTCCACTAGGCTCTTCCTGAAAACCCGTCAACGTTTGGTATTGTCGTATGGTATTGTCGTAGCAAAAAAACGCCAAGAGTTTCGGAAACGGTCATGAAGACTTCCGAAAAGCGGAAAGTCATGGCGGTTTTCGCTATCCTGTTAGCCCAATGCCTTACGGTTGGACGATCCAATATCGCTTGCGCGGTGTTGCCGGTTCCACTGGCAATGGGAGTGTCGGTTCGGTTGGCCGTTCTGCGGAACTGGCAAACTTTGCCTTTTGCCCGATGCTGTTTCTCGCAGAAGTGGAGGCGTCAGAAAGGCCTGCTCGCGGCGATGTTTGCGTTCGGACGAATGGTTGGCTTGAACCATTCGCCGACTCGTTCATGGAATCATTTATTGTTAGCGGACGCATCCGTCGGGCATTCTCATTGGCGGCTAGTACCGGTTTGCTTGCTGCATACGAATCAACCGATCCCGGTTCGGTCGCATTGAATCTTTCTTGGATGATCGGCGGACGAGCGAGCGGGACGGCGAGGTCTTCGTAGGTCAGCGGTTTCACTACCTTTTGCGGTTTCGCTGGCTCACTCGCTTCATTCCACGAATAGGCAGGTGAAGCTGGGTCCGCAAACGCATCGATCGCTCGGATCTCAGCTTCCAGCTTAGCGACCGGATCAACGGTTTCCCTCGGCTTCGTTGTTTGGGAAAGCTCCACGGCCGACTTGACGGGCACGGCCGCGTGACGCCCAGCGTTTGATGGTGAAACAACCGAAACCGCATCGTGAATGGAAGGCGGCGGCAGCAGATCGACATCGGGCGCCGAGCGGCGAAACGGCAAAGCGGCAAGCGTGCCGACCGAGACGATGAGTGCGCCGAGAGTAAGAATACGCAAGGTTCAATGCTCGAAAACGAGGGTGGTTTAGTGACAACAACCAGCTTCGTCCGTGAAACCTGAGAAAGGAGCATCTTGCAATCGTTGGTATCGACCATGCGCCAGGTGAATCTTTAGCTCCTTTTTGAAAGTTTTTGCTCCAACCGCAAAATGAGCATGCGTGAGTCGATGCGGTTGGATTGAGCAGGCCGCCCATCTACTGTACTTTTCGCGGAGCGATAACATCGCGATCACGTTGCTAGGCGTTTGAGCTTTAGGTGAATTGTTTGATCGTCTCAAACAGTTTGCCCGGTTGAACGGGTTTAGGAAGATACCCATTCATTCCGGCTGCATTGCATTGATCCCAAATCTGGTCACCGCAGTGGGCTGTCATCGCAATGATTGGCAGTTTCGCGTGATCTCCTTTACCGACGGTGCGAATGGCACGCGTTGCATCCATGCCGTCGAGAATCGGCATGTCGACATCCATCAAGCAGATGTCGAAGGCTTCGCTGGTTGCCAACTTCACGGCCTGTTCGCCATCTTGGGCAACCGCAACTTCAAACCCTTCCATCTCCAAAATGCCGACGATGACCTCCTGGTTAATCACACCATCTTCGGCCACCAGAACTCGAATTTGTCGATTTCGACCGTGAGGCTCATGCGGATCGGTTTGTGGAGCATCTTGGTCGTCTTGTAGCGGTGACGCTAGAATATCGCTTTCCGATTGCCCCTCCTGCTCGACGGTGCCTAGTGGGATTTTTACGGTAAAGGTGCTGCCATGTCCAACGGTGCTTTGTAGTTCTATCGTGCCCTGCATTCTTTCCGCAAGCTCGCGACAAATGGCGAGCCCTAGACCGGTTCCTCCGTAGCGGCGTGTTGTACTACTATCGGCTTGTGAAAACGTCTCGAAAACCTTTTCGTGTTTGTTTTCAGGGATTCCCATCCCGCTGTCTTGAACCGATATCGAAAGGATCGTTGAAGGTGAGCCCTGCACTTGGATTTCGGTTGGGAAGGATTCCATTTTGAATTCAACAAATCCCTCTTCGGTGAACTTCAGCGCGTTGCCGATTAGATTGATCATGATTTGGCGAAGTTTTGCGGGGTCACCAACCAAGACTTGTGGAATACCAGGATCAATTTCGCATCGCAGGTCCAACTGTTTTTGCCAGGCGGATGCCGTCATGAGGCGGTACACTTCACCTGCCAATTCCTGAGGTTTAAATGGAATGGCCTCAAGTTCCATTTTACCGGCTTCAAGTTTGGAAAAGTCGAGCAGATCGTTGATTAGGTTTAAGAGCGATTCCCCACTTTCTTGGACCGTATCGAGGTATCCTTTTTGGCGTTGATTGGCTGATGTTTTTTGAGCAAGTCGAGTCATCCCGAGAATGCCGTTGAGCGGTGTCCGGATTTCGTGACTCATCGTCGCCAAAAATCGTCCTTTTGCTTCGTTGGCGGCGTTGGCGGCGGTGATCGCTTCGCGGAGTTGTTCCTCCGTCTGGTGCAGTTGTGTATTCTTTTCGGCAAGTTGCTGAGCCCGATCTTCTGCGGCTTTGGTGCGTTCTAAAACACGTTGTTCAAGAGTGCCGTTTAATTGTTGAAGTTGAAGAAAACCTTCCGCGTTTTCCAGTGCAGCCCCTGATAACGTCGTGACGAAGTCGGCAATCCGAAGTTCGTCTCTACCGAATAGATCGGCTAATTCGGAATGAGATACCAAGATCATCGCGACAAACTCACCGCGGAACAGAATCGGTGCCGCCAAAGCACTTCCTGTTATCGAATTGTTTGACGCGCTGTCGTGCAGCGTTTTCGAACTTCGGCATACTGCGGTCCCTTGCTTTACAGCCAACTGAAACAGGTCGACGTTGGCATCGAGACGCGATTGACGCTGCTTGTCGGTTGAGGACTCCTTCCAAGCATTGAAACAATGTTTACCGTTTTCACGTCGAACCATCACGACATCGACGGTCTGTCCACGGAGCAACCGTTGTGCCGATTCACATGCTTCGACAAAGACGCCGCTTGCCGTTAAAGCTTGTGTGATCCGACGGCCCGACTTCAGGAGAGTCACGAAGCGATCGGCAAGCGATAAGTTCGATTTGGTGCCGACAACCGGGGCAATTCCTTGAGGCGCGACAGGCAACGTTTTGAGCAGCTCATCAAGACGTGCTTGATTTTGTATCGAAAAAGGTCCGAGGTGTTCGGTTTCACGGAGATGGAGGGCGAGCAGCGTTTGCAGGGTACTGAGTTCTTCGGCCCGCTGGGCGTAGCGACGTGCGGCGGCCAAGCTGCGTTGCAAGAAGTTTGCCGACAATCGGCTCTTTCCGGCAATCGCCTCCAAGATCGCCATCTCTCGATAGCAATGCGCCAAATCCGCTGGGAACGCTTTGGCGATTTTTATGGCATGTTTGATCGCTTTTCGAGCATCGCGAAGCCGTTGCTGACGACGACGGCCATCATGGCAATCGGTTGCTTCCGCTAGCTCTCTCAGTGCGGTTCCTAGCCAGGCATAGCAGGGACTGATATAGGTATTGAGGTGCCCTGCTTGTCGGCAACGAACGATCGCGTTTTTCAGGATTTCGATTGATTCTTCATGGCGCCGATGATGCAATAAAACCACGGCATGCGCCAGTTGAGACTGGGCATGACTTTGAGCATCGGGGCGATCTTGTGCCGCATTTTCAGCAACGATTTGCAGCGAAAGTGTTTCCGGGGAGCAACGAGCCCAAACATCAAGACTTATCCCGGTCGCCTGTCGGTCGCCAATCTCGCATCCTGAATCGTGCATCTTAGCAGCCAATTTGACAGCGTCCGCGAAAAGTCCGATGCGGTAGAGTGCGTTGGCTCCTTGATAGCGAGCCATATTCATTTCCCAAAAATCGCCGGTTTGACGGAGCATCTCGACTGCGAGACTCGATGCCTCGATCGCATCTTGAAACCGACACTCGGCCAGTCGGACGACACTTCCGTAGTGGTAAGATTGGCCCTGCCCCCACACGTCGCCGCGGTCTCGACGGATTTTCAATGATCGTTCAATGTAACGATTGGCGCGGCCAAACCAACGCAGCAAACTCATTACAGGACCATGTTCGCTATAGACCGCTGCGAGCGTTTCAGATGGATTGTACAACTCGGCTTCGTTGAATGAACGAAGATGATTTGCGAGTGTCCAAAGGCGGTGTCTGCTGAACCAGTAGACCCGTGAGAGTCGGCTCAGCAATTGCATTCTCAAACAGACAAGTGGCGACATCTTTCCGCGCCGAACGATCCACCGCGAGGGTGTAAAGGAGTGAAGCGTTTGTCGTGAAGCTTGATACACGAGACAGCCCAGCATCGCGGGCAAGTTTTTTGGTATCCGCGCGCCGGTAATCGCTAACGCCTGTTGGTACTCGCAGGCCGCCTCTGCAAATTGGCCACGCTTGAATGCCAATTCACCAATTTCTTGTTGAATGCGGGCTTGGTCCAGAGGCGTCGTTGCCAAACTCAATGCTTCACGAAGGTACTTCTCTGCAGAGTCATAGCGTCCGGTCAGAAGGTGTATTTCGCCGAGTCCTTCGAGTATCGTCAATTGGGTCAAGGAGTCGTTCGGGGAGGCCCAACGTTCAGCGATACTGAACTGATCTTCCGCAACCAGAAGGGAATGTTTCTGCCTCGCGTTTGCGGCCCCAGCGAGTGAATACTGGAGTGCCGATTCGGCAACACCTGCGGCATCAAAATGATACGCCAAATCGTGAACGTTGTCTGGCGCAATCTCAATCAGATATTCTGCTGTCTTGAGGTGCAGTTGCTTGCGGACATCATCGTCAAGACTCATGCTCAATTGTTTGTGAATGGCATCGTTGACGAATCGAAACCATCCTTGTTGTACGTCACGCCATAGCAATTGGCGGCGGAGTGCTTCTCTAACCGCCTCCAAGACATCGGCATAGCTTCGCCCGCAAACATTTGCCAAAATGGGGATTTCGAAACGCTGCCCCACGATGGCGGCGGTTGCCAAAATCGTTGAGGTCTGGCTCGACAATTCACCGATCTGACACTCCAACAATCCAGCGAATGTATCGTCATTGCGAAGAGCATCTCGCAGCTTGCCATCGGACACCCAACCCTGCGGCGAAGAATGAATCACTCGCGAGTCGATCATTCGCCTGAGCATCGCCGACGCAATCGTTGGATTGCCTGCGGCCACTTCGGCAATCGCGGTTGTGATCTTTTCGGAAAGACATCCCGCCATCGACTGCAAATGCCGCTGCAACGCCTCATCCGAGAGCGGGGCGAGACGCAATTGATCGATCGGCTCCCCAAAGTTTATCGTCTCGACCGAATCACATGAAATGGCACATAGCAAGAAACTAGACGGTTCCTCTCTCGATCGATTGATCAGCGATCGGATCACGTTTCGTGTTAGTTCATCAGCGTTGTGAATGTCATCAAACAGAAACGCGGCGCCCGAAGGCTCTTTTGCCAAGGCGACAAACAGTTCTTCCAATGCCACTTGGACGCGGTGACTTCCGTACGCATCGGGACTGTTCGTCGAAACAGAGACGGGCCAATGGGCAGCCAAGCATGGCAGCAGGTCAGCCAGTGTTGCGGAGTGCTCCAAGGTGCTATCGGCTAAGCGAGTCGCCACCTCGGGTTCTCGAATACACAACGATTCGATTGCGGCGAAAACCGTTTCAAGCGATTGCAACGGTTTGGCATTGGCCGTTGTCGTTGCACCGCCACGAAATACGGCCATGCCCTTTGCCGAGGCACGAAGTTCAATTTCATCGAAGTAGTTGCGGCGAACTCCCTCGTCCGGTCCTGCGATTAGCTGAACCGCAAATTTTCCCGAAAGCGCCTTTTGAATCGCGTTGCATGTCCGGGCGACATCCTGCTCGTAACCAACTAAAGCCGCTTCGGTTATGGTTTCACGAATGTCTGTTGTGCCAATCGCATAGCAGCTTTCAAGATCATGATGTTGATCGAATGTGGCGATCGAAAGTAGATCGTCGAGCACCGCCGTTGCTGTTTGATATCGGTCTCGAGGGTCGCGGATGAGCAAGCGTGCGACCAAATCATCCAACGGCTTGGGGACGTCGAAACCAAGTCCTCGCAAGCGAGGCGCTTCCATGCAAAGCTGCTGATTTAAGTAGTCACTGGCGTCCGTCGCTTCAATCGGCGCACGCCCGGTTAGCATGGCAAAAAGTATGACGCCTACCGAGTATAGATCCGACGCAGGGCCAACAGCACGAGCCAACGATCCACTCGATTCAGGTGACAGAAAAGCTATGTGCTGAACATCCAATAGCGAGAAATCCGTCTCGTTGTGTTCATGAACGTTCGATACATCACGCAGTTGTATGCTTCCAGATTCTTCGCGGTAAATGCACTCCGCGTCCAACCAACCATGGATGCGGGATTCGGCATGCCACGCTGACAAGCAACGGACGATTGCAATGGCTGTCGTCAGTGCCGTCGCTAGGTCATGCTGGCCACGAAAGAGTGATTCACTGAGAGCCTGACCACGTGGGATTTCGAGAATACGGGAAATGCGGTTGGGTGACTCAAAGTAGTCGTACTGCTTTAAGCTGCCGACCGGTTGGTCTCTCTGATTGCTTCGCCAATGCAAGGAAACCCGATGAAACCATTCGCTGCTGCAGTCCGATTGGTCCAGCCATTCGGCTACGAATGATTCTAGCGATCGTACCGATTGCACCATGCAGGTTGCGATCGGACCACGCATTTGTGTCTCTGAAATGGCGACATAGCCAAACAATTCGGGAAACGGAGACACGGGTTTACTCATTTCACTTCTATCGACGCATTTACGTAATATTGGGCATGCAATGACGGCACGATCGAGAAATGTATATGTGCCCTCCAGAAGCCTAGGTCAAGAACCGCACCGATGGGTCCGCCGAGCAAAAAAAAGAAAATTTCTTGCCTTTTTCTTGGGGGGACCATGCCACGGTCTGTAGGGCCGTCTCGACGCGTGCCAATGGATCGGCCTTGATTCAAATTTGATAGGTTTTAATAAGTTGCGTCGCGAGTTGTGACGATTAAGGAAAGTCGTCGGGCCAATTCGCGATGTGCAGAGGTCGATGCGTTGAAACCAAAAGGATGCGCTATCCGTGGTTGCATCAAATTGGCGAATTCGAACCCCCCTTGGCCAACCGGTTTCACTCCGCCAAATGCTTGACAGATTCCAACAGAGAAGGATACTGCCAATCGTGCTTCGCAATGACGCGAGGCAACATAGTGGCACACACTATTTCTAATTCAATCATCTCGCAGCGGGGGCTATGCATGATGAGCATTGCAACAGAGAGTCGTTTTCCACGGCCAGCGAATACGGATTCGGTAGGCACGGAAATTTCGAAGGTCCGTCATTTGGAATCGTCCACCGACGCCGATCATTCTCAATTGAAGGATCTGCTCGATCAAGTTCATTCTGAATTAAGCCGAGAAAATTCAAACGCAGGCAATATCAACGCCGCAGTGGATCGGTTGTTTCGTGGGCTTCGATCGATCCGAGAGACGGCGACCAAAGATCAATGGAAGGGGATGATCCGGTTTGGAAGGAATCATTCTCTTTGCCAACTCGTACACCAGGATCCCTTTACATCGCGGGCTTTCAACAAACCACGCGGTTACGCGGGCGACGCGGTAATGATGGACTATATCTATGGTCGCGAAGAGGCTTGGGGACAACCCGAAGCCACGGCATTGGGGTCGGCAATCTTTCAATACACCACCGGAGCGCCAGCATCGGCGGGCGTGCGTGAACGCCGCTGCTACGTTGCGGAAATGTTGGACCGAATCGGGCGGGAAAAATCCGATCAACAGGTGCTCGCGGTCGCCGCCGGACACCTTCGTGAAGCAAGTTTGTCGTCAGCGATCCGTCGCAATCGCTTCGAGCGATTTGTGGCGATGGATGCGGACGCGGAGAGCCTCGAAGAAATCCGTGACGCTTACGGCCGATTTGGCGTCGAAGCGGTGGTCGCCAATATTCGTCGGATGCTGACCGGACGACTTGACCTTGGTACGTTTGATTTGATCTATACAACCGGGCTCTATGACTATTTAACAGATGCTACGGCAAAACGATTGACAGCGAATTTGTTCGATCACGTGCGACCGGGCGGCCGTTTGGTTATCGCAAACTTCTTGCCTGAAATTCGGGATGTCGGCTATATGGAAATGTACATGGATTGGCATCTGATCTATCGTAGCCGCGGCCAAATGATGATGTTGGCCGACGACTTGGATCAAGCGAGCGTGGCGGAGGTTCGAATCTTTGCCGAGAACAACGAAAACGTCGTCATCATGGAGATGACCAAGCGTTGAACCGGTGTGGCACTGGCGATGGATGGTGGCGGATCAGAAACGACGCATCGCACTTAGGAAAACCATGTGCGTTTGCGTCTTTAGAGTGGCATTGGAGTAATCTCCGCCGGGGTAGAGACTCGTTTGCGTATCAACATCCGGTGCGAAGGCATATTGGTACGCCGTGTCGATCTGCCAACCGGAGTGTTGGAAGCCATAACCAATGGAAAAATGATGCTCGAGCGTCGTTTGTAAGTAGGTCGACGCCGTTGAGGATGGTACAGGATTGTCTTGATATCGGTATCCCAAACGAAACGTTTTGTCGTCTCCGAAATCATGCTCGTATCCGCTGCTGACAATCAATGCGTCTTTCCAACGCAGTGGAAATACCTCCGCGATCGCTGGCCCCGCTACCATCTCGAAGAGCGGATTGCTCGGGTTGGTGAACGATAGATTGGCACGATCGTATGCATTGGACCAATCTTCCCAAATGAAATCGATCGCCAATCGGTTGCGTGAATCGACGTCATGTTTGATGCCGATTCCTGCCGAACGAGCCCAGGTCAATCCAACGTTCACGTCATAGTCACTGTCGCCCAGGCCTGCAATGGCGACATTGGCTTTTCCAGTGGAGGTGAATTCGTTCTCACTTTGGTAGCGAGCGCCAATGGTCGTCCGGTCGGTGAGTGCATATTGCATTCCGCAGGACCAGGACAAAGCGGGGCCAGTACTTTGCAGATCCAAGATCGTGGGCGTGCCACGTAGCGGCAACGAATTCAAATAGTATGGACCCTCAATCTCGATATGACTGACGGCGATCCCAAAGGTCCCCCCGACCGTTAGCCTATCGGTTAAGTGTAGCGATAGCCCTGGTAAAAGCCGAACGAGAGCACCGAAAGAGTAATAGTGGTGTTCACCGGGCAGGGTTGTTGGCGGGCCTTGCAGGTCATAGTCGGACGCAAATCCAGCCGGTGCAAACGCTCCAAATCCAAAGACAATGTCCTCACTGATTCGCCGCCCAATCATGAGATGACCTAGTCCCGAAGGGTTGTCATAGGCGTTGGTTTTGGGGTTGTCTTCATCTTGATAGCTCATGTCGGTAAACAATCCGACACCACCAAAATCGAGATAGGTATCCTGACCCGATCCGTGCCCCACAAGTGATTCGAGACCTGCGGTATTGTCCATTAGCAGAACACCGTTATCGGCGAACGCGAGATTCGTACCGCCTCGGCCCGCCGATCGCGCCGACAAGGCGTTGCTAATCGTTCCAGAGGCTATCGCGGTCGGTGCTGCGGCGAGAAATAGCACCCCGATGTATAGGATCGAATTATGATTATTGACCATCGCTTGCCCCGATTTCCCATGGACCGGAATGGATCAGCTTCACAGGCGATCCGTATCCGGTTTGAACCAGCCGCAACGGTTGTACGGCTTACTACTGCAAGAAATCGGTGCAGAGAGGCATCGGGTTGTCTCTAAAACGTGGCGATCGCGGTTGCTTGAGGATCGTGGTGAGGGTTATACCGGTTGCGAAAGCTGTAGCGACGTGACGGACGTATGCTCATATCGATTACGCGGCATAAATTCCGAATCCTCGTTCTCCGGAGCGTCGTTCATGGTTGCCTTCACTTCTTGGAACTTCGATTCAAGTTTGAGGAAAGCTCGAACGAGATTGGGATCAAAATGCGAACCGGCTCCTTCGCGGATGATGTTGACGGCCTTTTGATGATCAAATGCTGGCTTGTAAACGCGATGACTTGTAAGGGCATCGTAGACATCGGCGATTGCCACAATTCGGCCGCATAGCGGAATTTCTTCACCAGCAAGTCCATTTGGATAACCGGTTCCGTCCCAACGTTCGTGATGTGTCATGGCAATTTCATGAGCCATCCGCAAAAAGACCGCTTCCGGGTGTGCATCGGCAACCGCTTGCAACGTATCGCCTCCGATCTTGGCATGCTGGGTCATGATTGCAAATTCGGCTTCCGTCAATTTACCGGGTTTCAGCAGGATTCGATCAGGGATGCCAACTTTTCCGATGTCATGCAGCGGACTCGTCTCATAGATTGATTGAATGTAGATTCCATCGATGAGGGCTTGATACTCAGGCCATGTCGAAAGCTCCAGCGTCAGCAGGCGACTGAACTCTCGGATTCGATCGAGATGGCTTCCGGTATCATGGTCACGACTGTCGGCCAACTTTGCCAGTGCAAAGATCATTAGATCGCGACTTTCGAGTAGCAATATCCGTTCTCCCGCCCGAATCCGCATTTGCATTTCGCGTGGCGAAAACGGCTTGGCGATGTAGTCATCCGCGCCAGCATCAAGTCCTGCAACAACGCTAGCGGTATCGCTGCGACCGGTAAGCAAAATCACGTAGGTGTAGCCGCACGATCCGCGTCTGCGGATTTCTCGGCACAAATCGATCCCGTTCATCTCCGGCATCTCGACATCCGAAATCACGATTCGATAGTTTCCTGTGCGAATGTGTTCGAGTGCCTCCATTCCATTGAGCGCGATAACCGATGAATAGCCGAACTGGGATAACGCGTAACAGAGTGTCTCCGCAGCGATCGGATCGTCATCGACAACCAAAATTGGAACGGGGCTGGGTTCTTTTTTCACAGTGATGCTTCCACGTCTGGGGAAATAGTTACGTCTTGCGTTGGGTTCACCAGTCCGGCTTGCTGAACGAGGCGTACTTCGTTGTGAAACTTGCGAAGTTCATCGAGGATCCCTAAAAGATCGGCAGTGGAATTGGTCGAAGTACACGCTTCAAGTTTAGCGGCACACTCCGCCACTCGCGGCGCGGCAATCGTTCTAGCGGTACCCTTATGGCGGTGTGCTAGCGAGGCGATCGCTTGTTGATCCCCCAGCCGGACGGTTGATTCCAAGAGCTCAATATCCTGGCTCGCTGTTTCGACAAATCGTTTCAACAGCCGTTCCGCCATGGGAATACTGCCCATCATCCGATTGATCAGCTCATCGCGATTCACCACCGCTAACGATGGTGTTGTCATTAATCTCATGAAGTGCCCCTTTGCCGTAGATCATTTGTCCATCGCAAAACACTTGCAATGCACCTGAGAAACGCCACTTTTCGAAAAACTCTAGGTCGGACTACGTGATGGATGACCCATTCGCTGCCGATCTGACGCCATAGATTTCAGAAATTTGAGTTCACACTAGCGCCAATCGCTGCGATCGTCATGACCGAATTCATCGGTAATCGTTAGCAGTCTTGCCTAAAGAATCGGCTGAAGGGTTTATGTCGACGAGCTCCAACAATTCGCAGTGCGTCCATTCGCGGCCCGACAGATGTTTGACGATGACGCCATTCGGCCAACCGCCTCGATCGATGAAGACGACCACGCGGTTGATCGCCGCCTGATACGCCCCATGAATTGGTTACGCCCCATGAATTGGATACGCCCCATGAATTGGATACGCAGGATGATTCGAAGCTGAGCGGACATCCCGACGATCGTCCCCGTTTATACCGCAACTACACCGAGACTCGGAATCGAGTTCGGTAGTCGCGCGGGGTCATGTTTCGCAGTTGACGGAACCGGCGATTGAAATTCGAAAGGTTGGCGAACCCCGATTGGTAACACACCGCCAGAATCGATCCGTCGGTATCGGCTAACAATCGACATGCCAAACCGATTCGCAATTCGCCGATGTAGGCGGACAGGGTTCGGCCCGTCGATTGCTTGAAAAAACGACTGAATGCCGAGGGATTCATGTCAACAAGTTCTGCCAAGTCGCGATGTGTCAATTCGGGGTCGGAAAGATGATTGACGATGTAATCACAAACGATCTGGATCCGGGTTTCCGATTCTCGATTTGCGTTGGCCGAAGGAGAGACTCGATACAATTCGCTCGCCAGTTCCGTTGCATCCGAATACTGGGATAAAAGATTTAGAATCTCAAGCATCCCGATCAGTCGGCTTGCTCCTTCGGTTTCGATCAGACCTTTGAGTCGCAGACCGATGGGAATGGCAACGTCAGCGGGGAAAAACAATCCGCGACGGGCACGATGGAACATCTCAGCGATCTCTGCCATCTCGCCACATTGGAAAAAATCGCAGCCAAGAAATTCCGGATGGAATTGCAGCACATACGCTTGATGCCGATCGTACCGTTGGTCGCGGAATTCGTCGGACGACCAGGTGTGAGGAAGCTGCGAACCAATCAATACGAGATCGTGATCGCTGTAACTGCTAATCGAATCGCCAACAATTCGCGAGCCCGTCCCCCTCGGAATGTAGGTGAGCTCCATTTCAGGATGGCGGTGCCATTTGACCGGCGAGTCGAGTACCGAACGGTCGAAACAGCGAAAGGATTCCCCCGTTGAATTGATCAACTTTTCAAACGATGGCTTCATTGTCAATCAAACTTGAAAGGCGGCAGAAATGATGATGAATACGATAAGCAACGCAGCAAAAGACGCCTTTCTTTGCCTGATCGTCCTTTGCGGTAATGCGTGGCGCATACATTGTATCAGAAGCGGCCAACGAAAGAGAGGACGATTTTTCTAGGGAGGTGAAAATAGCTAGCGTCCGTTGGGCGTACGCATCGTGACGAATCGTGACTTTGTGCGACTTCAGCGTCTCGGAGAGACGCTGCTACTTTGTTGCTCGGTTCAGCGTCTCGGAGAGACGCTGCTACTTTGTTGTCCGGTTCAGCGTCTCGGAGAGACGCTGCTACTTATTGAGGAGTCCCCTTTGCCAACTTCAAACGACTTGCCGAGCCGCAAAGTGGCGTTGGCCCTTTTGGCGCATCCCGATGATGCCGAGATCGGCTGTGTCGGCACGCTGATTCGATTGGCTGAATTGGGCTGGGAGATCCACATCGCAACCGTTTCCGCTGGCGATTGTGGAGCGCTGACGGGCAGTCCGTCCGAGGTAGCTGAAATCAGAATCGCCGAGGGGGTGGCGGCGGCGAAACTGGCAAATGCACGGTTTCATTGTCTTCGCGAGCCTGACGGACGCCTCGTCTATGACCGCGTTGCTCTGCAAAAGACGATCGACTTGTTTCGTGATGTCGCTCCAACGCTCGTTATCACCATGCCGATGTCGGATTATCATGCCGATCACGAAATCACTAGCCAATTGGGCCGCGCGGCCTCGTTTGTCTACGCAGCCCCCAACGCATCAGAGCGACCACTTACCGATGGCTCGACCGTTCCCTACCTGTATTACAGCGACGGTCATGGTGGCAAGGACCGCATGGGACAACCGATCATTCCGACCACGATCGTTGATATCAGTGAACAACTCGATCAAAAGACCGAGATGTTGGCGTGTCACAAGAGCCAACGAGAATGGCTGAAGGCTCATAACGGAATCGACGATTACTTGTCAGCGATGCGGCATTACTGTACGCAACGCGGCCAGCAGTATGGCGTCCACGCGGCGGAAGCGTTTGTGCAACATCGCGGGCATGGCCATCCGTCAAATGATATACTGGCGGAGCTGTTTCCACTTTTGACCTCTTCACAATCGCAAGCAAAGCCTCGAAATTAGATGACGCCAATCAAAATCCGACTATCGATCATGATGTTCCTCCAATTCTTTGTTTGGGGAGCGTTTTTTGTTCCATTGGGGAGCTACTTAGGCGTCATTTTCCGCGGTTCGGATGATTTGAATACGATCATTGGTGGTGTCTATTCGACTCAAACGTGGGCTGCGGTTTTTGCCCCTTTGATCGTTGGGTTTATTGCGGACCGATTGTTTAACAAGGAACGGATCAATGGCGTGTTGCAATTGATTGGAGCGGGGATGTTGTGGTGGTGCAGCACGATCACGGAGTCGCCAGTCCAGTTTTACTGGGTGATGATGGCATTCTTTCTGTGCTACATGCCAACCATGGCTCTAGTGAATGCCATCTCCTTTCAAAACCTGGACTCGATCGAAAACGATTTTCCCAAGGTTCGGCTGTGGGGCACCATCGGATGGATCGTGTCGGGGTTGGTGGTTTCACAATCGATGTTTGGTTTGTTTCCTATCCCGCTTCTGCCAGGCGTCACCGATGCGGGCAGTAGTGCACTTCCATTGAAGCTAGCCAGTGTCGTCGGGTTGGTCTATGGGCTATACAGTTTCACGCTTCCAGCGTCACCGCCTCAAGACGCGGGCAAACCCAATAGTATTGCAAAGGTTCTCGGCCTTGATGCAATTCGTCTATTCAAAAATCCCAGCTACGCCGTCTTTGCACTCTGTTCGTTCCTAATCTGTATTCCGTTGGCCTTCTATTATGCCCGCACTTATGAGTTCGTATCGAACATGGCATTTGGTGACCGTTCCGCAGGGGTGATGGCACTCGGACAAGTTAGCGAATTGTTCTTCATGGCCTTGGTTCCCTTCTTTCTCAGACGTCTTGGCGTCAAGATGATGTTAATCGTTGGTATGATGGCTTGGGCCGTTCGCTATGCGGTTTTCGGATTGATGCCATTGAATCCAGCGTTCTTGATATTCGGAATTGTTCTGCACGGCGTTTGCTACGATTTTTTCTTTGTTACCGGCCAGTTGTACACGGACCGTGTGGCACCAAAAGAAATCCGCACCAGTGCTCAAGCATTGCTGGGCTTGCTGACTTATGGGGCAGGCATGTTGGTGGGGAATTTGATCCATGGACGATGGGGGGATCACATCGGTCTCGATCCGACAACAACAGAGGGTTGGCTGGCAGGTGCTCGGCAGTTCTGGCTATTGCCCGCTGGATTGGCGGTCGCCGTTTCCGTCTTGTTCCTGTTTACATTTTGGGATCGACCCGATGTCGAAGCAATGACTGCAACCGATAATGACGCCGACGCCGATGCGGTAGCGACTTAGACCTTTTGCCACAACACGATCACTTGAAAATGCAATCCTCACCAAACCAACTTTCCCGTTGCAACGACGTTCGAAATGGGATCAATGTCCGTGTTTTTGCCAACGCCGTCGATGCAAATACTTGCGTTGCGACTGAAATGGCGGCATTGATTCGTCAGCGTGCCCAGGATGGGAAAGCTTGCGTTTTGGGTTTGGCGACGGGGTCGACACCCGTGGGCGTTTACCGTGAACTGATTCGGATGCACCGAGACGAAGGTTTGTCACTTCAAAACGTTGTGACCTTTAACTTGGATGAGTACTTTCCGATACAACCCGATGCACCGCAAAGTTATGTGCGGTTCATGAACGAGCACCTTTTTGATTTTGTGGATATCGATCGCAAAAATATCCATATTCCAGATGGCACTCACCCACTCGATTCGGTCGCCGCGGATTGCTGCGAATATGAAAAGCAAATTGCGGATGCGGGTGGCATTGACATTCAAATTCTGGGGATCGGGCGAACAGGTCATATTGGGTTCAATGAACCTGGGTCAGGTCGAAATGGTTTGACTCGCTTGGTTAAGCTCAATTCGTTGACTCGCAATGATGCAGCAGCTGCTTTTGGAGGCCTCGAAAAGGTTCCCAAATCGGCAATCACCATGGGGGTGAAGACCATCCTTTCCGCTCGCAAGATTCGATTGTTAGCTTTCGGAGAACACAAGGCATCGATCGTCGAGCAGGCGGTGTGTGGCAGTGTTTCAGATGCGGTGCCTGCAACCTTTTTGCAAGGCCATCAAGATGTTCAATTCCTGCTCGATGAAGCAGCCGCTGAGAAATTGGTGTCTAACCAAAATGAGAGTGGTGATTCTTGTTAGAGAATCCTGTGTGTTGGGACCTTTAACAAGGTCCACGACGATTTGATTTGCGGCCAGACCCTTCCTACCTTTCCGTGCCCCCTTGGAGAATGACAGTGAAATCACAAATGACAACTAACCGCCGAGCGATGTTGCGCAACACTTCGGCTTTGTCGGCAACGGTCGTCGCCGCTTCGGCGAGTTCCCGTTTTGTTCATGCATCCGAATCCTCTAATCACGACTCCGACCCCGATCGTGTCATTAAATTGGGGATCATTGGTGCCGGCGGCCGAGGTGCTGGGGCTCTCAATGACTCGTTTTCGATCAATGAAAATGTGCAGTTAATTGCCATGGCGGATGTCGATCGTAACAATTGTGTGCGGACCCGCGATCTACTGAAAAAGCGGCACGGCGACAAAGTGATGGTCGAAGAGGATCGAATCCACGCGGGGCTTGATGGTTACCAGAAAGTACTCGAAGATCCTGAGGTTGAATTGGTCCTCATCGCTTCGCCGCCTGGCTTCCACCCTTCGCAAATCGCCGAAGCCGTCAAGGCGGGGAAACACGTCTTTGCCGAAAAACCATCTTGCGTCGACACCGCAGGCTACAAGATTTGTCTTGCCGCTCATGATGAAGCGGAAAAAAATGGAACCGCGATCGTGACCGGTACCCAGTACCGTCGGCAAGTGAATTATGTCGAAGCGGTCAAGCGAATTCATGACGGTGAAATTGGCGAGATCGTTAGCGCTCAAAGCCGTTACTGTTCCAACAGTATTTGGTACAAGAACCGCAAAGAGGGGATGAGTGATACTCAGTACCAAATCGATAATTGGATGCACTTTATCTGGCTATCAGGCGACCAGATTTGTGAGCAAGCGGTTCACAATATTGATGCGATGAATTGGGTGATGGGGGGCGCTCCCGAAACCGCTTATGGCAGCGGGGGTCGGTTTACTCGCCCAGAAAACAGTGAGATGTGGGATAGCATGTCGATCGATTATACTTACCCAGGCAATCGAGTCCTGTCGCTCATGTGTCGGCAAATTCCTGGCACTCAGGGTGACAATGGGAATGTTGTCTACGGCACCAAGGGGATCGCCTACATCGACGCAATGAGCGGTGGCTCGCGGTTTGTTGATTGGAGTGGAAAAGAGACCTGGTCGAAAAAAGGCAGTATCTCGGACGCTTATCGGCAAGAGCACAAGGACTTGATCGATTCGGTTCGTGCGGGAAATCCAATTGTCGAACTGCGGCAGACTGCCGACAGTTCTTTGACCGCCGTGATGGGCCGGTTGGCCTGCTATACGGGACAACGTGTTGATTGGGATTTCATGACGAACAAATCGACACTCAATCTGTTCCCTGAAAACTTGGACTGGAACGGAGAATTGCCACCGTCAAGTTACGCGGTCCCCGGTAAGGTTAAACTAACCTAACGCTTGCCGTAGGGTGCTCATTGCAGCTAAACTCGGTATTAGCCGGGATGCGCAAAGGTTGAGCCCAGCCGATGTCGCCGGGCCCGTTTCTCTCATTTCGCCTTAGGAGCCTTCGCAATGCACGTTTTCACGAAATACATGGCCCGAATCGTTGCGATGCAGGTTCTGCTCGTCAACCTCGCCTTTGCTGACGAAGACCAACCGTTTTGGCCTCAGTTCCACGGGCCAAATGGTGACAATATTTCGACGGAAACGGGGCTGCTAACTCAGTGGCCAGACGGAGGCCCCGAATTGGTCTGGAAAGTGGAAGGGATTGGGGAAGGGTTTTCGAGTGTCAGTTTAGCCGATGGATTGATCTATACCGCCGGAAGCATTGACGATTCTGCGGTTGTCACGGCAATAAACCTCGACGGCCAAATCGAATGGCAGGCGAAGTGTGGCCCCACATGGACAAAGTCATACCCCGGCACCCGATCAACGCCAACCGTCGATAATGGACGTGTCTATTTTGAGTCGCCACTGGGGGATCTCGTTTGCCTCGATGCAAAAACGGGCGAGCTGTTTTGGAGCAAAAACCTGCTCGAGCAGTTTGGTGGACAGAACATTAAATGGGCATTAGCGGAATCTCCCATCGTCGATGGCGGTAAATTGATCTGTTGCCCATTTGGAAGCAAAGGCAGCGTCGTTGCCTTGGATAAAACGACCGGCGAAACCATTTGGGCTGCGGAGTCGGTAGGAGACAATGCGGGCTATGCGACGCCAACGATCGCGGAATTTGCGACCCAGCGAATCGTTTTAGCCATGAGCGGTAAGGCGCTCGTCGGTGTCGCTATCGATTCGGGCCGATTGCTATTTCGTCACGAGCATTTGACAAGATACGACGTGAACGCACTCAAACCCGTCTATTTTGACGGTCAGGTTTTTATCAGTTCCGGGTACAAGTCGGGTTCCGAAATGGTCAAACTCACTGCGACAGGCAGCGAGATCTCTGCCGAAAAAGTTTGGGAATCCAAAGCTATGGACAACCATCACGGTGGGGTCGTTCGGCTAGATGGATACGTTTACGGAGCCGATAGCGCTAGGAGTTGGGTATGTCTTGATTGGAAGACTGGCGAAACAATGTATTCTGATCGCGGGGTCGGTAAGGGGGCGCTAACGTACGCCGACGGTCTACTCTATACCTTGTCCGAAGATCGCGGGCGAGTCGGACTGATCAAGCCAACTCCGACGGCACACGAGATGGTTAGCGAGTTCACGATTCCCGCCGGAGGCAAAGGTAAATCGTGGGCACACCCAGTCGTCTGTGGTGGCCGACTCTATATTCGTCATGGCGAATTGTTGTTTGCGTTCGATGTCAAAGCGGTTGATTAGACTCGGTGGCGATTGCGAGCCCGTTATTTTTTACCTGGACGCGAAAATCTTGAAGTGCGCGTTTTGATTTTCGGGCAAAGCCCCGTCCGTTTGCCATGCTCCGTTCGTCAGGCTGAGGTTGGGTAAGCATCGGCCTCAACGAAAGAGAACATTGATGGCCGGACCTTCGGCTTTTTCAAACAATCGCACCCAATCAACCAGACCGTTGGGTGCGCAATGTAAGTAAATTGCTAGGCCGGCTAATACGCAGACTGTTTTTCGAGCAATGAACGTAAACGCTTTAAGGCGTAGACGTTAGCAAAACAATTTGCAAGCCCATGAATCATCCGGGCTAGCGAATCATCCAGGTTGAGCCGCTCCCACCGCTTTGCAAAAAGAGAGCCGAAACCGCTGTCCGCTTGCTCCTCCGCTGGCGCAGGCTGGCTGGTTCCTCCGCTGGCGCAGACTGAACGCGTGCAGCCGAAAAGGAGCCGTTATCCGGTTCTCGGATAGGGTGCATGACCGGGTTTGTTAGGAATCCTTGATTTTGGTCTTGCGGCAGCGGTGGCGGAAACCATCGTTTCTTTGGCCTCGGCGTTTCCAGAAAGCGTCTCGATCGTGCGTTTCGCTCAAGTCGTC
>NZ_SJPY01000014.1 GCF_007860185.1 Novipirellula aureliae | reverse complement strand
TC
Organism: Novipirellula aureliae; assembly: GCF_007860185.1. Classification (NCBI taxonomy): domain Bacteria; kingdom Pseudomonadati; phylum Planctomycetota; class Planctomycetia; order Pirellulales; family Pirellulaceae; genus Novipirellula; species Novipirellula aureliae. The sequence continues at coordinate 47,745 of NZ_SJPY01000014.1, read as the reverse complement.
AATTGAACCTTTCAAGGAGGAAATGGACTAATGAATGAATCATTATCACGAATGTTAAGAGAACTTCGTCTCGGCGGCATGGCCGAAACGCTTGAAGTTCGGTTACAAGAAGCGAGAGCAAGCGGACTAACACACCAGGAGTTCTTGGAGTTGGTGTTGGCCGATGAGACGTTGGTTCGCAATGACCGAAAGATCGATCGCGGGGTGCGACGTGCAAGCTTTCGGGATGTGCGTCGACTCGAGGATTTTGACTTTTCGTTTAATCGCAGTATCGATCGTGCAAAGGTGTTTGAGTTGGCCAGTGGACACTTCTTGCGAAGTGCGAAAGACGTTCTGTTGTGTGGCCCACCGGGGACCGGAAAGAGCCACCTTGCGCAGGCCGTTGGTCATGCCGTCATTCGCTCAGGTGCAATCGTTTACTATCGCAGCATCTTCGACGTTGTTCGAGACTTCTTGCATGACGAGGCGATGGGTGGTGAAGAAAAGGTACTGGCTCGTTACTTGAAGCCGGATCTGTTGATCATCGATGACATGGGGATGAAGCAGCTGCCCAAACGCAGCGGTGAATATCTATTTGAAATCATCATGCGTCGTCATGAAGTTCGCAGCACGATCATGACAACGAATCGTCCACTAGAGGACTGGGGCAAGTTGATTGGCGATGTTCCGAGTGCCAGTGCGATCTTAGATCGCTTCTTGCAATCGGCCGAGATCATGAAGATTACAGGGCGGAGCTATCGTCTGAAAAACAGTGAAAAAAAATCAAAAGGGACCAAAGCGCCCCCCGGCTCCGCAGCCGAAGAAAAAGAATAGATCAGGTAAACTAACCAAATCCAAACCACCAATTTCAAAAGGGACCACAGGCGCCCATAGGTGGTCCCTTTTCAAGCGCCCAGTGACACTCCCAAACGAATGCTGCATCGGGAGTTGCCTCTTCTGCAGAATGCACTACTGTCTCGACCTCAAGTAGAAACTGGTACTTCGGGTTCAAGTTTCCATCGAAGTCCTTGCAATTGTTGCTCGTTGTCGGGAACTGCAAATCAAAGACTTCTGCCTCGGAACCTGACCATAGCGTTGAGACTGAGCGAGTCGAATTGACTGAATTTAGATGTCGAGTTCCCTGCTGTTGGTCGAATAACACCCCAGCGAATCCCGCGATGGGATTCGCCGACTGATTGGTTCCATGTCGGTCTGAATTTGGGCCGGCGTTGCGAGTGTTCTTGCTACATAGCAGCAAAGTTGGCTGACGGCCCTGGGAAAGCGCCTCGGCTGAATCCCAAACCATCACAATCGTTTGATCGGGTGCATCCCAAACTTGTGTACCTTCCACTTCCTCCAAACATTGCATATAGAGCCCTTGGCCCTGCAACTCATCGAGCGATCGCAACCGTCCTGAACTCGGCGGCCGAACTGCAAGAATCAACAGCACTTCGTCCAGCGATGATGACGGGCGGTTCTTGCAAACCGCTTGGTCCCACTCTTTGAATGTTCTTTCGTTGGACGCCGTTGCCGGGAGACAACATTCGTTATCGTCGGCCGCGCGCAAATGCCGGTTTGCCTGACTTGCAACATCTTGCCCGCGTCCCTCCAGATGATCCGCATCGAACGCCATCTCGAATCGATACGACGCTTCTGCATTTCTTGGCCCACCGGATCCCAAAGCTCTGCGCGTCCAATTATGTGAACCAAGATAAACAACGGATCTTGGCTCGCCATCGATCGTTGTTTTCAGGTAAACAAGCTTGGAATGCATCAAAACCAAACCCGAAGGTTCATCGGTACCACAAACTGAAGGGTCCATGAAGTACTTAAGTCGAATGTTTTCGTCACCCAACTCAGATTGCAACTTCAACAGTGGACTGTACCCGCAAGAGCAACTCATCGAACTAATACCAAAAGACAATTGGTTGTCCAATGCCTTCATGAGATCGTTTCGACCAATCGAATTCAGACCTGCGTCGGAGACGTATGCAACCAGAAATCGGCAAATCACTGCGTTCTGCAAATCAGTTTTCAAACGTCGACAGTACTCGCCATCGACAAGCGAATCGCTTAGAAAAGTCATTTGATGGTCTCCATTGCCAAGGGCGACTGGCCATTTCCTAACTGTTCTCGTTGGTAAAGGTCGCGTATAGGCAACTCCGTCGGCTTAATTTTCGTTGATGCGAGATCAGCGACGCGTGTGCTGAATGACTTCCAGGTAAAGACACCGATGATTCGTTGGTTGTCGTCGGTGACAGGAATTTGCGAGAACCGATTGTCGAGCATTCGTTCGATTCCGTCGCCGGCAAGCGTTCGCGAGGGAAGCAATATTGGCTGCTGGTCGGTCGGCAGAAGCACTTTGGCAGGTCCAAATGGTCCAGGGCGATGCGCCGAGCGCTTTTCAGTGCATGGGGCAAGATCTTCGAGTACTGAATTCATAAGATGCCTTTGAATCAACCGGACGACAGCTCTAAGTTGCCGATGGATTAGTCTTCATGGATGCTGGTGGAATCGGTTCAACTTTGGTCGTCGATCTGCCATGTTATTGTCGCAATCTTGTATAGGAGTGTAGATCGATTCTCGAGCACTTCTCGTGTAAACATAGATGCTGCAAGGAATTCAAGTGCAGTGTTCTGTTTCAGTTGCACCATTGCCGAATTCGACTTGTAAAAATCCGCAACAAGCGTTTGTGCAAGATAGGGAGCACTGCCGGTGTAGGTTCGCAATTTATCGATATACAATTCGTTACCAGAAGAAATATTGTCCTGCCCCTTCAGAAGCAGCAAGCCTCCGAATCGGTTTCGTTCGTTCTCGAACATCGCCTCATCGAACTCGCCGTCTACTATGAACTGACTTCGGCTCTCATCGTTACGGGAAAGAATGTGTTCGACGTGATATGCGTTACTTTTACCTGTTCCGCAGACATAGTTGTACAGTGTGTCGTGCAACTGACAGTTTAGATTGTCGGCGATCCATAACTCGATTCGAGTTAGAAAATACCTCATGAAACGAGTATTGAAATCGCCGTAGCCGACTTGGCGAAACTGCTGGTATGACAGAAGACTCTTGGTGTCCGTGCCACGTCGTTCCTGGATGTCTTTAAGCACTTGGGAATTGATTCTTTGCTCGATTTCTTCGACGGGGCAGTTCTTCAACATTGGGTTGAGCGTATAGAGTAGCTCCTGGAGCTGGTTGCTGTCGTAAGCCCGATTGAGCTGAAGCATCACGTATGCCCGATCAAACGCGCGAGAGATTGCAAGGATTTTCCCGTCTTCGTCCGGGTCGTCGACAGCGCAGGCCGCGAGACAGAGCATGAGATGACCATCCATGCGGTTCAACTGCGAGATGAAATAACACTCGGGAATCTCGGAATCTGGATCCACACCCAGTTTCCGCAACTTATGGAAAAGAGATGAGTAATAGCTAAGAGGCCCCTTCAAAAAGTGTTTCACCGCTTGTGCGTCGTGGTTTAGATGCAGTTCATCATCGCACGGCTCTTCAAAAATGACGCGGTGATACGGGCCGTCAAAAACTTGCCCCTTTTTTCGCGTGTCAGCAAACTTGGCACGAAGAAATGTGCGAAAGAACGTATCGACCTCATCTTCTGCGTTAGATTCTAGGTTGCACAGTGAACTATCCCAGATGTCGGCGTAGTGATCGACCTCATCCTTGTCGATTTGTCCTAGTAGCTTTCCCTTCAAGATCTCGTAGGATTGGAGACGAACGCCTCGATCGTTGATTACCTCAAAGATCATAGGAACGTCCGTCTGAGCAACCTCAAGGTTGATGATCACTACATTGCAAAGAAAGTAGTAGACGAAGGTTTCGAATATGTGCTTGGTTGGGAGACGAACAGTAAGCTCCTTATCAATGAGTGCGTAGTTTTCGATGATGTGTCTGGCGGTAACTCCATCTTCGATCAGATTCTCTTTGGGACTTTTTCCGTCAAAGAGCGCCTGCATCAGCGGTTCGCGTTTGCTATTGGCCATCCAGAATTCTTTTTTTCCGCCAATGCCAACGCCAGCAATCTTCGACTTTAGCCACTCGCGAAGGTCAGGAGAGTCTATGGTTTCATTTTCGCACAAACGATACAACGCGATCAGCATCAGCGTTAGGGTCGTGAGTCGTTGCTGGCCATCGACCACGAAGATCCTGTTATTCGTCTTGTTGGTGATGTAAGTGTTCAGGTAGTACCAAGAGAACTTATCGACAACGTTCCCTTGGTTCGGATCGAGGTCGGGATGCTTTTCATACGATTGCCCAAAATGATAAAAAATGTCTTCGATCAAACGTGCAACCTCATCTCCTTTCCATTTGTACTCACGTTGGTAAAAGTCAATGTGATAACTGGTTGTGGAAAAAAGCGTGTTGATGTTTTGCTTTTCCGGACTAACTTCCATAACTACATCTCTTTTCAATCGGTGGCATTGTGAATCCGCAACTATCCTCGAGGTTCTTACCACGTTCCTACATCGACAGAATATCTTGAAATTGACTCCATAGATATCCAACTATAATCGACGTTGAAGCTCCCACAGTACCCTCGCACCGAGTCCATTTGCCGCGTCTAATCGTCGCGAGCGTTTGCGTACTCAGTTTCGGCAACCTTGCTAGTCATCATCATCTCCTTCATCATCACAGACGGGATCGTTCTCCATCTCCACGCTGACCGTGTAGCCTGGCTGAGATAGATCGATTGACATTATCTCTTCCCAAACTGACTCAGCACCGTAAACTTCACGGATACGTTTGGAGAAGTCTCGGCAGTGAGTAACTTGACCGGGATTGGCCATCTAACAAAAACTTGTAAATGAGTCACCTCCAGTAGACTGGCAATAGAAATGCCCTGATGCGACAAAGGTTATCTCGCCGTCATGGGAACTGACGGTCCAGAAATGGTAGAGCTCATTGTCTGCATATTTGCGACGTGGACCGGTCAAAGTAACCGATGCATTGAAGTAGTCGTGTACGTTTTCGGGCATTTCAGACAATAGCGAACCCAACGACGCAACGATTGTCTTGTGATTTCCAGAAACAAGATCGCTGTAAAATATTTTCGTGAGGAGGTAAATTCCAACCTTTGCAATTTTGTGGTCAATATCAGCAAAGATGTAACGCTTTTTCATTGGATGTTCTCTTGTTGGTTTTCTAGCCGAAACGTTTTATCGCAAGGTTCTGTGTTCACTACATTGGTTGCGTATGAAAAACGTTGGCTAATGACCGGCGGCGTTGTAGGTGGGTGAGTTTTCATGGGGAAGGGTTCTTTTGCCCTTACTCTGACGTACGTATAGGCCTTTCTGTCTCTATGCTATCGTTTCCGTGACGCTCGGAACTGAATGGGTTGGATATCGAATTTGTTGATAAGTTGTTTGCCTGAGTACTTGTGTGGCACGGGTTTCTTGAGGACGTTAGTAACGATGTACAAAACGAACTGCGGGTCTGTTTTCGCTTTATTCAATTCATTTACAGTGATGATGAATCGCTCGTCGACGCCTGACGTACCCTTCACTTCGACACAATCCAACAAATCCCCTTTTGTACATCGAAGATCGTATCCAACGTTTTCACGTTCAACCGACTTCACGTGCCATTTCGCTTTCCTGTAGATCTTTGTAACTACTCGCACGGCAGTTCTTTCAACTTCTTTGCGTACTTCCGAATCCATCTGAACGAACGCACCCGGTTTTGTTTCGGGCTTCTTGTGAGGTCGCGGGGGTTTCGATCTGATCCGCTGAAACCGTCCTTTTAAATATTCAACCGCAGAATCATTCAGTATTCGCCCCATGATTTGGCGGAAGGGGATTTGGTAACTCGTGTTTGACTTGATCTCGGCAACGCTGACGGGCTTGGCTTCTGATAAAACCTGGAGGTTTTCAACGGGACGACTGTACTCGCCGTGCTCCCCGAACACGGATTTGCCTGGAACAGCGAATTGGTCAGTTGCGACCGCCATTGCAATGATTCCGAACCTAGCGCGGAAGTAGAATACGATGTCACCCGGATTGGGACGGTTTAGCGTCACTTCAGCCCCCAAGCCTTTGCAGTGCCCCCAAGCGGCAACGACCTGTTGCTGCAGCATGATCGCGTGCTTTCCTTCGCCTTCGGGTTCTGTTTCGTCTGTATTGAAAAGCCAATACTCGATTTGGGAATTTGACATTGAATTACTCTAGGTGAGATGTACTTGTTTAGAAAAACCAGGTTTGCTAACGCCCTGCGGCTGACGGTTTCGTTGCGTCGCGAGTTGTTATTTCGAAAAAAACTCGTTCACATCGAGCATCTTGTGGCGTTCCAGTTCATATATTCCGCAGTCAACAGGCCTAAATTGCCGCCCACGACTAGATAGTTTCGTATCTCGCACTCGTTCTTAGTGTATTTGCTTTCTAAATTCGCATAATGTGAGTTCAATAAATGCTTAGGTTTTGGTGGTTTTGAAAAACGTGGATTTTGCAAAACCAGCTACGGTAGAGACGTAGAGTCGATCTCTTGCTCTTGATGAAGCAACATACAGTAGGTTTTTTTCTGTGATCACATGTTGTTTCTTAGCACGTTCATCGTCTTCCCTACCTCGATACTTGGTTGGGAAGACGTCAGCGGCGAGCCCAGCAACTATGACGCATCGAAACTCTAGACCCTTGACCCGATGCATGGTTGCCAATCGCACACCTTGAGTGTCGCTCGTGTTTTGCCCTAGCACGGAATGCTCAACCTGCTGTCGAGTTAACGCTGCCTTAAGTTTTTTTAGCTGCCAGTTTGCACGCACGACCACCGCAATCTCTTCAAGAGGGAAATCGGTTTTAAGCGACTCAATCAATTGCGCAATCGCAACAGATTCAGATTCCAGATCTTTGCTTTCGATGAGCTCAGGATCAGGTCCGCTAAACAGTGAGTGTGTTGCAATTTCGGACCACGATGAGTCGCAAAGATCGCTCATGTCGCCACCACCGCTTCGATCTGTTGCCCAATTGCGGATCTGCTCCGTGGTGCGGTAGTTGATTTGCAAGCGGTGAATCCGATCGTCAATTGCTATTCCACCATCGGCCAGCAAGGTTGGCTCGTTATAGATGCGCTGTCGCGGGTCCGCCACGATGAACACGTCATCTTGGCTGGGGCGAACCAATGATCGGATAAAACGCCAATCGCTCGCGGTGAAGTCCTGTCCTTCATCGACAATAACATGACGATAGATCGGAGAGGGGACCTTCCTGGCATACTCGGCTGCTTTTGACACAATCCCAATCCAGTGGGTTTTTCCTGCGAGACGAAGGGATTCCTCGAACAGTTCAAAAGACTTCCAAACTGCGGCGCGATCGCGACGAGACAATAGTGGCGTGCGACCGATTCGCGAAAGCCGAAAGTACTCTTCTCGACTAGTGACTCCCTTGATTGCGTGCGAGTAAAACCACTCTTCTCGCAATACGTCCGTTTCAAAATTAGTAGGGTTGTCGACTGCAACCATATCCCAAGCAAGTGCCAGATCGTCGTCTGACCCTACCGAAAACTGGCCTGAAGGTCTTAACCAAGACATCGCGTGGTCGTGAATATGCTGCACGTCAATTTGGTTAAACTCGTCGCCGCAAAGTGTCTTAAGCACATACCTAACGTTTTCAGCTAGGTTCTTAGTAAATGTGGTGAAAAGCACTTTGTGGTTATTCTGCAACTTGAGCGCCAGTTGTCGAGCTCTGTGCATTGCGACAATCGTCTTTCCGGTACCCGCGCCACCGAGAACAAGAGCAGGCCCCGCGAAGGATCGCTCTGTCAGTTGACGTTGATGTGGGTGTAGAAAAACACGCCAGCGTTCGAGTGGTGCCGCAAGCACGCGATCAAGTTCGTCATCACTGCTCACTCGATGAAAACGTCGCCCCGACTGTCCCTTCGCGATCGCCTGGTCTTCGCTCGATGATTCTCCTCGATCGGTTCCAGCTGGAACCTCATCACGAAGCGAAATGGGCATTCCTACAGCTCGTCTGACCTCTTCGACTGATTCCCCTTCTGCCAGCCACACTAGCGATTCGTACGACTCCTCTGGCAATACCGTCTGAAGCTGGGATAGCTGTTCCTTCGATTCGAGGTGCCGAACGGCAGGAATTAAAACCGGCGGAACTCCAAACGAAAGAAGCGTTTCATCGTCATGCGAAAACAGCTTTTCACTGCCGATCTCGCGTGATCCGGCCTCCGCAAGGCTTTTCTGAACCTGTTCGACATTCAGGATCTGCAAAGACTGCGTTTCAGGATGAACCTCGAATGTCCGGTTTCGCGCCCAGTCCATGGCTTCGTCATGATTGTCGACCCAGACCAACACGTACGTGTTACCTTGGTCCGGGTGGAGAACAACCGCTCGATACTTTTGATCAATTCGCACGGTGCGAACACGATCATCATCCATGTTGTGGATCTTTTCGTAGTTGATCGCTGACGACTTTGGATCTGCGCGAAACTTCTTCGCAAACTCCTGGACCTTCTTCCGCTGAGATTTCGGAAGGCGTGCGAGGGCCTCCATGAATTCATTGCTGATCGCCAACTGCGGGCCACTCATGAAGACAAGGCTCCCTTGATCGCAGCTAGATCACTCTCCAACTCATCTTCCATGATTGTCACCCACGACCTCGCTACAAATTGATCAGCAGATTCGTTTTCACCCTTGCGAAAGTAGGCCACCGATTTTTCAGGCCAAGCCAGCTCACTCTCCGCAATCGTAACGCCGTCTTCGTCGTCCAATGGATGACCAGGCTCGGGTGCAGCAATGCCTTCCTTTGCGAGTCGGAGAACCAGCTTTCCGATATCTCTGCCGACAAGATCGAGCACTTCTTCGTATTCAGCAGACAGTTTCGGCTTCCCCCCAGAATCTCTAGCTTCAGATTCCGTTGCAGTCTGCGATTGCCGTTGCACTGGAGTCGTGGGCAACGGCCGTGCGGTGCCGGATTGGGCCAACGCCGCTACGAACGCCTCGTTTTCATCCAGCGATTTAGCAAATTCTTTTCCGACCAACAAGCGTCCCAGCTTTTTGAAATAGCGACGCATAGCACCGCTATCATCCAGATCAACTCGCGTGATTTCGAGAACGTTGTATCCCTTGCTGCGAAGCCAAGAGCGTATCTCGCTATCCTTTGCCGCAGTCTTTGCATTGCCATGGATGTGATCACTCATGCCATCGAGATAGATGCAGATGCCCATTTCATCCGGATCATCGGGATCTGGATCAAAAAACACGTCGGGTGTTGTGCTGCTCAGATTGGGACTTGGACGAAACTCGTACTTAAAACGAATTTGTTGCTGGAATGATCCGCTTGCAAATCCTGCGATGGACAGCAGATGCTTCAGCTTCGCTTCAGCGTCATTCACTTCGCCCGCTGGTGATATCGGATCATTTTCGGGCGAAGGCTGAAGTGCGGGGATCAGGTGTTCTTCGGCAAGGCCGTTTCCAGCTCGCTCAAAAAACTCAAGTCCCGCGTGTCGATCCAGATAGCGGTGATAGTACGCATTGCGAAATGTCTGAAGACAATCGTTGCATGAACTGCCACAATCCGAGGGGCACCCAGCCAGCAATTCGGCGGCCGTTGATATGATCCGCGGGAAATTTTCAAGCAGTTGAGCCAGAAGCCCCGAGCCGCCGGGCATTGGATCCCATAAACTCGCGTCCACTTCATCCCGGTCAACATGCCCCACGACAAGCACCTGTAAATCGTCCAAGTGCATGTCAAGAACCGACGCAGCGGCTTGACGGATCGACTCAAGGATTGTGTAAGCCGTCGACTGATCCTTGACGTTCACCATTGTAATGGAGTCCGCGACAACATCGGCGTAGAAGCCAACGTTTACTGGTTCCTGGCCGCACCACTCGGTGTGTTTTTCTCGGAAGTTCTGGATTTGCCGGACCGACGAAAGCGGAGATACGCTCTGGCCACAGATCTGACAGACTGGGTAGCCCATTTCAGGTGGCGTTCGATCAACCAGAGAAGACGCCCCCACGTTTACCATGCGGAAGTGAACACCTCGACGGAAATGCAGTGGGCTGCCTCCCCATCCATAGGCAGTGCCTCCGTTGTGCCGACCTTGTTCGCGACCGTACGTGGCAACCGACAACTGAAAACGATTCTCTTCCTCATCAGATATCTGTGACATGTGAACCAGGTCCACATCACAGACTGGGATCGCCACAAGCTCGATGTCGGTGAGACTGCCCGCAGCACTGCTTCGGTCGCTTTCGATAATCGCTTCACGATCAACGTTCACAGCGAATACAGGCGTTTCAACTTCATCCATATCGGCTTCACGGTGAAAACGCCTCGCCACAAAACGATGCCCGTTAGCGTAGATCAAGTTGCCAGGCACATACTCTCGAAGAGCCATGGACGCAGCACGTGGAAGATTGAAATCCATCGCGCCCATTTGCCAACGCGGGACTTCCGCCATTCCAACGATCGACCCGCCATCCAAGCCATATCCGGGGAGGAAGCCTTCTTGGGAAAGAACACTAAACGTAACTGTATCGTCGACACCATCGGCATCGCCGCGTCGGCGACGTCCCATTCCCTTGAGCTGTTTGACGAGCCGGTCGCATCGCTTGAAGTGTGCCTCGTCGTCGTAGCTAAGCGTTCCTTCGTCGTCACGAACGCGATTCAAGCGGCGAATCTCACGGATCGCCCACTGCAAACGCTTTCGTAGTCTGCTGATGACATTCTCAAGATTGTTTCCTACCTCGTCGATGTGCCGCGAAATTTCTTCGGCCGTCGTCACATCAGAGTCCTCGGTCGGCCATCCATCACGAAAAGCTCTGCCGACGTACTGCAACAAATCAACTCGATGATGGGCAATCAAATCAGCTAGTGGCTGGACATTGAAAGCTTCGCTGCGTAACTGGCCTGACGGAGTAAACAAGTAGTGCGTTATTCGCGATGGTAACGTCTCTTTCAGAGTATCAAGGATTCGCTCACGCTCAGGCTCTGCCAAACCCGACGCTGGTCTGCTCAGTTGGTTTAGACGTGTGATCACCGTTGCAGCTACCTGTTTGGCGACCAAAACCTCGTTTCGCAAGTTGAACGCAGGCGGATCCACTCGACCGCCAAGCATCCGCATTGGCTCGTTAAAGTACGACCGATCATGCGACGCTGGGCGACAGTATGTGATGGTCACTGCCATGCGGTGACGACGACCGGCACGCCCGGCTCGTTGCCAATAGTTCGACGGCAACGGCGGAACATTGCGAAGCAAAACCGAATCAAGAGCACCGATGTCCACTCCTAACTCAAGCGTTGGCGTACAGACCAGAGTATTGACGTGATCGCCACTTCCTTTGAACCAGTTTTCAATCTTCTCTCGATGGTCTTGAGGAACCATCGCCGTATGCTCTTCCGGACGAAGCATCGCATAACGCTCATCTAGAACCTGCAAATCATAGTTGTCAGGATCTTCGCCGACAAATTCCAACGTGCCATCACACTGCCACGCCAAGCAAAGACTATTGGGAGTCCTACGTGTGACTCGGCGGCGACAACGATTGCAGCAGTAGTAGCCGTGGTTTTCAGCAATGCGGATCTTGTCCGAATCAATCTGGTAGACACCACTGCATCGTGGCAAAGCACGTCCCTTGTTGCTTCGTAATGTGACCGGAACCAGTAACGCCTTGCTTGGGTCGGTGCAATACGCCCATAACTCCTCAATAAAATCACCAACATCCTCTGCTGGAACGCCCCATTTACGAACGATTGAACGGATCAAATTGTTTCGCTCAGACATCCAAGCCGTGACGCGTTCACGCTCATCACCGTTTCCTAGCTCCAGCTTCATACCTTTCGGACCTGGCAGAAGTGGAAGATATCCACGTTGGATTTCCCGATCACCGTCGTGCCAATACCGAGAGAAAATTTCTCGCTGTGAATCTCGTAGCAAACGTCGCCGCCGCAGCGAATCGAGCAACGTTTCGACACCGACCTTCAGTTCTTCCGCAGGCATGGCGAGCCGATTTGCCCACGACTGGATGAAGGCATCCGACGTATTCAGCCCATCGTAGTTCACTGTAATCCGGCCCCACGGCTCAAGACCTTTGCGTTGGTTCGATGCCATCGTGATTTCACGCAACATTTGAATGCGAAGAAAATAGGCCCGCTCATCCGCGTGCGATCCCCCGCTGCCTTCTTTTGGTGCGACTCGCCATACCTCGGGAATCAAAGCTCGCGAGTATGAGTCATCCTGATCCAGATGGTCACTCATCTTTAACGCAATATCGCCGATTGAAACCGCACCACCAGCGATGGCTTCGGCCATCAAACCGCGAAGTCGGAACCGGCGCGCATGGTCCTTCATCCATCCGGCTTGAAAAGCCGCATCTTGTCGATTGTCCGCAAACAACAACAAACGTTTGCGTTCCGCATGCTGAACCATGTCTTGAGCAAGCACGTGGACATCGGCAACCGAAGTCGCCCGCACCTCGCGAATCGGTTCGCGGTATCGCCGTCCGTTGGCGCTGCCCAACGCCCTACAAGAAAAACAACTCGTTAGATATCCGGGATGAGTATCCTTGCTCTTGACCGCGTAAAGCCGAACCATCTCCGACATCGTACCGCATGATTGGCACCGCGACTTCGAATTCGGATGAGCAGCACCGCACTGGCGACAGAAATAGAGTGCCGTTGCCCGAGCATGATTGGCGAGGTCTTGGCCATCTTGGTTGACAATCGTATCCAACAACACAACGCGAGTCCCACCGTGCTTTGCTTCCTGCGGTGCCCAAAAGTGGTCTTCGTCCTCGCCCATCTCGCCGCCGCCCGGGGTCGCACCGGTGTAAGAAAAATCCTTCAGGTGGGTCGTCAAATAGTGCTGACCACATGTATTGCAAGAAAACAATCGGGGACGCCACCACTTCTCAGCACTGTCGCCTCGTTCCAATTCCTCAGCACTGCTGAGCGACAGAGACGGCTCATTGCCGGTTTCAAACGAAACCACGCCGCCCGTGATGCCACGCAAAAATCCATGCACGACCGGACGCATTAGTGGCCGGCCATCCTTCAAAGACGCTGCGCCGAGCGTTAGATAGCACAACAGTTCTTCCTCGCCAACCGTTCGGCCAACCGTCGTCTTCAGCTCGCTCAACAGCGTCGACAATTCGCGTGGCCCTAGCAGCGAAGTTCGGATCTGTTTTGCGATCTCATTCTGTCGCAAATCGTCAAACAATGCTTCCTGCCAATGTTCACCATTGATCTCTCGCTTCGTCAGTCGGCGATAGACCGATGTGACTTGTTCTTCGGGGTTCAGTGATTCGACCGCTAGGAGTGTGTCCGCCAACAGTTTGTTCAAATCGCGGGGACGCTCAGGCCGATAGCTTTGCGCAGCCCACTCGTCGTTCTGATACTCCTCGTTCACGGTGGCAACAGACTGGGCATCGACACCAAAGAAGCGAGAAGCGAACTTGCGGGCGGCATCAGGATCTCTTTCGTCCACGATTGTCGCCGAGGTAGCGATGCAAGTCGTGTACGAAGCGTCTTTGCCGCAGAACGCTCGAAGTCGCCGGATCAAGCAAGCCGTCTCGGCACCTTGGATTCCAGTAAACGTGTGAGCTTCATCGAACACCAAGAATTCAAGCAGGGCGCTCTCGAAAAGCTCGACGTCACGCTGGCGAGTCAACAGTAATTCAAGCTGCTTGATGTTCGTCAGCAGAATACGTGGTTGAGAACCATCGGTCCTCATTCTTTCACGTGAGCAGATCTCCTCGGCTGGATGAACTGAATCGCTCTGTCCTGCCTCGCGAGTCTCACGAATACGAAACTCGTAATCCGCCCGGCTCTCTCCAACCTCCATCCGGTGGCCGTGAACCTCTCGTTCATGCTCCGGCGTCTTGCCGACATACATGCCGAATGTGATGCCGCTGCCGGCAAGCAGGCCCCGCATCCGATCAAGTTGGTCTTCCGCCAACGCATTCATCGGATAAACGATCACCGCTGCTATGCCAGCCGGTGCGTTCTCGTCGCGCAGTTGCAAACAGCGGCTGATGATCGGATACAAGAAACACTCCGTCTTTCCCGAGCCTGTCCCCGTACTGATCAACGTTGGACTGCCATCAGTGATGGAACGAAACGCTCTATCTTGGTGCCCGTATGCAGCGGTAAAATCTTTTGGCACGATCCGTTTCATGTGCGGGTGAAACACGCCATCCTCAATCAGTTGCTCGACAGAAGCTCCCTGACGAAATCCTCGCGACAAACTGACATAGGGACCTCGCAACAGCGGTGACCTGCGCACCGTCTCGAGCCGCAATTGATCACGCATTTGGTCGTACAAACGAGGATCAGCCAGAGCATAACTGGTCAATTGGTAGCGAAGAAAGCTACGAACGACCTTTTCGGTATAGACAATCGGATTCAGTGGCATCGGTGCCCTTTAGCAAACTGCTTTGATGGTGACGTGGCCTGGAAGTCAAATGGGCACTATCATAAGGGATTTTGAGATCTCTGGCTTTACCCCAGGATAATTGAGGTCCGACCTCGGACGAATGATATTGCAAAGCGTGCATTCTTTTCGATGTCATCGATGGTCTAAACAACCGTGGTTTTCATTGATCTAAAAATCGCTAAAGTATTAGCCTAGCTTTTTTGTCCCGGGATCAGGTGGTTGTCGGGTTTCCTTCACGGACGTTTTCCAATCCATGTTCGAACTACCCTACTCGGTCAACCTGACTGATGCCAACACGGGACAACTGGTTGAGGCAGAAATTGTCGAGCTAAATCGTAAATTAGCGAAAAGTAAAATTGATGGCCAATGGTGGAAGATCAAAGCCGGGCGAACCACACGTTCCCATGAAGAGGACCATCACTGGCAATGGCTTAAGGTGATTGGTGAGCAAAGGACCAACTTGGCGTATCAGGCGATTGCCGTTCAGACGCCAGATCAAGAGGTGCAGGGCGCGGCAACCTATTTCATTGATTCCCTGAGCAGACTGGAGGAGGGGGAAGGGGCCGTCAATCTCGACCGGATCGCTACAGCTCCTCGGAATCGCCCGTGGCTTTGCGAACCTCCTTGTTTTAGGGGTGTCGGCTACTGTTTGTTGCTGTCTGTCGTCCGGCATAGCTATCTCTTGGGCCTTGGCGGCCGTGTTTGGCTCACATCTCTACCTAACCAAAAAACGCATGACTTCTATCTTGCCCGGGGATTTCAGGTTATCCTGGAGGATGAAGACGGGATCCTTGACTTTGAAATCCCAACCTCCGCAGCCCGTTCCTGGCTCGATTCTGAGGGCTATCCAATATGAGACATTCACCGAGAAAACAGCAGACTAACGATGACTTCGCACCTGTATCAGGTGGCCGAAGACAGGCGGATTCGTATCGACGTGACGATGTCGATAACTTAAGAGACGTAAAAGCCGACTCGCAACTTGATCGTCACATTGTTCGGCTGCTCGCTCTGCACAAGAAGCTGCGAGTGAAGTTCAAGAATCAAGACCTAAGTCAATTCAGCGATGATGCCAAACGTGTTCTGCTGGCCGACATGAATGACCTTCTCGGCATCAAGGGCTGAGACCGTTTGATGATTTCTCTCGATGAAGTTGAGTCGTATGCTGCGGAACATTTTCCAGCAGCGCCGGAAAAGCTCGTCAACGACTTTGGCATCGAAGTCCGCACATCAGATACCCCAGGCTGCGATGGATGGTGCCTTCATTACGATGATCGAACCATTATCCGACTCAACGGCGAACTGACCAAAGCGCAGAGAAGGTTTACGCTCGCACACGAACTCGGGCATTTGATCCTTGGCATTCCCTCTATGTTTGGCGAATCGTTCGAGGACATGTTGTCATCGGACAGCGACGAAGAGAGACGCGTCAACGATGTCGCCTCCTGTTTGTTGTTGCCATTGGCGGAAGTCCGTAAGGACGCAGGGCAACTTCCCGTCGTCGCTGGCGCGTTGAAGCGACTGGCAAAGCGTGCCAGGGTCTCTGAATTGGCCGCTGCCGTGAGAGTCTGCAACCTCACTGAGGAACTGGGGTTACTCAATGCCTCAGTTGTCGCGTTTTCTGGCGCCGATATTCGTTGGCAATGGTCGAGGACTCTCCGAATGTCCGAGGAGACCGCGTTTGAACTGCGGCAGGAAGCGCAGAACGTCAGTCCAAATGCGTTTCGGGCGGATCACAATGAGAACCAAACCGTCGTCGCGTCGGTACTTGAGAACCCCTTCTTTGGCTCGTCAACTTTGTTCGTTCAACTATTGCCGAAAGAACATGGAAACCAACTTTCGGTCAACGAGCTGAGAGCAGCTTTTGAACGAGAGTACCTCAGCAGCGACGACGCATTTCGCAATAGACTGTCTGGCATCATTGGTGCGTTCAAATCGAAGTGTGTCGGTCTCTCACAAGAAGAGGCCGTCGAACTGTTCTGGGAAAAAAACGAAGCTAGGTTGCGGTCGACTTGTATCAACACCGATGAAGGACGCGACTACATTGAAATCCGAATCGGGCAATTGCTGTAGCCAGCAGTATGCCCGAACTACGGATCACTGAATAAAAAAACTCATCAGGCACATAGTCCCTGATGAGCCCAAGTGGAAAGTGTGTGTGCCCCGAGGGGCTGAGGATCGGTCACGTGCAAGTGACCTCACCTCTTCGCCATTCGGCCGCACTCGATGTCGGACCAGAGTAAACTTTGATCCAGTCACGAGCGGAGTTCCACCTGTGTGCTTTAAGCGTAACATCGAGGAATCTGCTTCTCAAGTAGGTAGGTCGTCGTGGAAACGGTCGTGTCCCAATCGAAAAACATGCTTTTGCCAGCGAGCTCCTGTAGTGCCCCGGCCACATCTTTCGGCATATTCACCCAACCAAAAACCTGACGTAGCATTACTTTTCTCACGTCCTCTTTAAGAAGTGGGCAACAGGCAAGATCTGCGGCCAGCATGAGACAGTCAGCTCGCAATCCCTTGTCCTTCGACTCCCGAAGGAATCGTTTTGCCGCTTTCACAATCTCTCGAACAAGCCGCACATAGGCGCGACGATCACCACAGAAATAGAGCAAACTGACGACCGTAAAATAGTCGACTTCGGCGGGCCGCGACTGAACCTGTGAGTGTTTCCAGATGGTTTCAGCCAAGCTTGGATTGACGTTATGAACTAGATCCAACTTTGCAATCGGGATCAGTACAACCAACAAGGGCAAACAAGGCGGAGCCTCTCGTGACATCGCATTCATCGCTAAGTGAGTGACTTCATCGGCAATTCGTTCATTCAGATCTTCAACCACTGACGGCTCCAAGTCGAAATCAGCGTGAACCTTGTCGGATATCAACTGATAAATCGTGGCAACCTTGATGGCGACCTGATAACGAAAGTCAAGTTCCAGCAGTTTGCTCAGAAGAGACACCATCCCGCCTTCGATAAACTGGCAGCAGAGACTGCTGTTCGCTTCAGTCACTTTTCGCTGCAAGATCGAGAGCACGTAGCTGATGCAGGATTCATAGTGGCAACCTGACTGTGCCACCTTGGTTTTGATTTTCCGAAACGCAACTCGGCACACGCTCTTGGGAATCGGACGCTTTTCCTGGCGGGCACGAAGAAACGACTCGTGCAGGTCGTCAACCAAATGGCTTAGTTCATGCTTCAGGGCACTCAAGTTCGACATGAAAGGCGATTCGGTCTCCAGCGTTTTTGCGTCATTGATGTAGAGCTTGCAATTTTTCAACTCCCCACGGATGGTTTGCTCAACTTGGTCGGCGATGCTGGCTTCATTGAAGAAGATAAAGAAATCATCCAAATATCGGCGAACCTCGCATTGTTTTCCGAATTCGATTCGATCCGCCAGGGTACCCAAAACCGCAGTATCAACGGTTTGCAAAATCAGCTCTGCAAAGATACGCGACATCTCCGGGCCGACCAGAATACCGTGCGTTTCACCGTGATTCATAGATCGCATCAAGGAGTCAAATCTGGCATCAAATGTGAAGTAAGCGGACCGGTCGCCCCTTCGTTTCGCGTTTGCCTTGCCGCGAATAGCCCATGCGATCGAATGCGTGTAGATGTTGCCAAAGCAAGACTGCACGTCGATTGCCCGAACAAAGCGAAACTTCGATTCCAGTCGCTCGTAATCACGTGATCCGTAAAAGGCGTATAGCAAATTGAACGGGCCGTAGGCGAAGTAGCAGACAGGGCTTTCGTCGGATTCGGATTCGCTTTGAATGCCGGGCTGCTGGTTCTGGTAGCCGATATCCTTCGCTCGACGGGCAATTCCCGATGGCGATCTCAACGTCCATTGGCTCTTCAAACAGTTTGACAGAATTTGGGTTGCGTACGTTTCGTAAAAGTTCACCACTTCGCGATAGTGAAACGGATGCATCACATGAATGTCGCGAGGCGTTTTCCGTCCCCTTGAAAGCGAGAATGTGTAGGGGACCGTCTCCGGCGGACCGCTGGCGTCGTTTTGATGTTGAAACAGGGCGTCATCGAGCGAGGTCAACGACGGTCCACGCATCCGACGGTAAACCGATCGGAGGGAAAATCGTGGCGGAACTTCGTGAGGCAAGATCTCGCTTAGCAACACGCGATCCCGATCCGAAGTGTCGATGGATTGCATTTTAGACATGCTTGAAAAGACCTCGGATTTCCCAAAGACGCTTGCCTGTGAAGCGATGGCGAATGTTGTTGGCGTAGCTCGCTGTGAATGATAGCCTTCGTAGACTTGCCTTTTGGCTTTTCGTCAGACATGACCGCGCACCATCTAGCGGCGCTTTGCGGATCCAATTGCCAAGGTAAGCATCCAATGCCTGCAACGCCGCGTCATCGGTGATGTCCCGATGAGACGCAGATAGTCCCAAGGTGATCCGTCGTCGCTGGAAACTGCTGTAAACCGAGCAGCCACCCGTTAGGTATCGAATCCGATCCAGTAGAAGGCGAAAATCTTTATTCTCAATGAAGTCGTTGAATGCCAATTTCACTCTCTTTTTGTACCGGAGCATCTTGCTGGTCGCGATTCCCACGTGTACCTCGGAACGCTTCTTGCTCGCGATGTTTTGCGTGCGACAGAATGAAAATCCGAGATAGTCGAATCCTTTAGCGGCCTGACCGTTGTCACCCCACCGGCACGTTTGCGTTTTTTCCGGATTGAAGGACAGGCATTCCGGCAAGTAACCGCTGACAGCCTCTTTCAGTTCATCCAAATCGTCCGACGCGGTGACGATGATGATGTCATCGACAAAACGACCGTAGAAGACGACTCCTTCGTGACTGATCACACTACGATCGAACGCAACCATGAAGTGTTCCGCCAATTCGCCGCTGATCGACAATCCTCGTGGCAATTTGTTGCCCGAGTACGGATCGGCGGACAGAATCTTCATGCACCAGCCGTACTCGACAGCAGGAAAGCAGGCTTGAACCGATTCCAGACTCACCGCATCGTAGACCGGTATCGCCCCAAAGAAGTCACTGATGTCGGTCCGCAAAATGTGATGAGACACATCGGCCTCCAGGATTTTTACGATCTGGGTTGCAATTTGTTTTCGGTTCAATGACCGGACACCGCGTTTTCGCCTCAACATCCTGCAACTATGACGCAAGAAGAGCACGTCCGCGTAGGTGGACGCGGAATGAAGAATACGTCGACCACCATCAACCATCTTCAGAGGCGATGGTAGGTAGATCCGCCGCTCGAATTCTTCGGCAAGTTGGGGCAGCAGTGAATTCGTACCGTTGCTCACCTCAGAAAACCGGCGTGGGTCGTCGGAGCGTGTTAATTTGCGCAGGTAGTCTGGGTTGGTGAGCCGACTCGTCATGACGGGTGGCCTCCTGCAGCAACTATCGGTTCACGAACGACGCGATCAACAAAACGTATGCCTCGTTGTGTGATCGCGTGGTAACACTTGCGAGAAATGTTTTCGGGGCTGAGCGAACCAGAAAACATTGGCCGACTCTCTTTCTTTCGATTCAAGTCCCACG
Organism: Novipirellula aureliae; assembly: GCF_007860185.1. Lineage (NCBI taxonomy): Bacteria > Pseudomonadati > Planctomycetota > Planctomycetia > Pirellulales > Pirellulaceae > Novipirellula > Novipirellula aureliae. The sequence continues at coordinate 27,857 of NZ_SJPY01000014.1, read as the reverse complement.
ATCGGTTGACCATTGCGAAAACCGCGCAAAGATCATTAAGGGCGACCAAAGTAATCCCGCGACGGTCACAATCCGCCGTGGCGTCCTCTACCGATTCTTGTAACTTGCGAAACGGAATGGATGCCTTCACATCGGCTTCATGCAGAATCGCCAACAAGTAAAGATGGACATCGGTGAACCTATCGATCGCACGTAGAAACAAATCGGCCTCATCAAAAACCGCTTGGTGCGGCCCGTTGTCGATCCAAGTCGACACCAGCAAGTTCGCAAAATGCTCTCGCTTTGCTTCGCAGTGTTCAGCCTTAACTCGTTCAACAACTTTTTCCAGCAAATGAAACCCCGCGTCGCTTGTCGCAAAGTCAGAAAAGGTCAAACCACGATAACGACGCAGCCTTTCAAATAGGTCTTCGGCTCGTTTCAACCGTTGAGCCGTCGCCCAAGTGCCATACAGACTGGCCAGTTTCGGTACGGATTCGGTCAGTTGTGACGTGATAAATTCGATGAATGTGTCATTCATGACTATGCGATGCTGCGGTTTATAATAGGAATCTGCGAAATCTAACTAAATCTGACGCGGCAAGCAGGCCAAACCGCCAGTTAACTTCCGCATCCAACTCAGCTTTCAACTACCGGCAAAAAACCAACATAGCGGAAATCGTTGGTGATGTTGGCGTCGGTGGCGGTGTGGGCGTGGTCCAGGCCTTTTAGGATGCATTCGTTAGTATTGGCGTTGAAGCGATCGAGGTACATCAGCGATAGGCATCCGCATTCCGGGCATTCCCGCCGCGTGATGTAGGGGCGGATACGATGGAGCGTTCCGCTGCGGCCAACAAAGTACAGACTGCCAGCTTCTAATTCGGAATCTTCGCTCTCTTCGGTTTGCAACGGCGTTAATGGATGATCGCCCATCAGATCGCGGTAGGTGTATCGGGTAATTTTCCGCATCGAATCGCGATTGGTCTGCTCGATCACTCGCAGCGGGTAGTCTGATAAGAACTCGGTCGCTGAAAATAAGTACTCCACATCAGGATAGACCTCATCAAACTTTTCGCCGATCGCCGCGCCCTTGGGCCCACGTCCGTGAGCTTGGTCGTTGCGTGCGTCGCTAACACGTTGAAGTGCCTCGTTCGCCTCGGGATCATCTTTGATAAATGTCAATGCCTCGGGAAATGGGGCTTCGTCAATCCGCTTCTTCCACTGCTTCGATTCAGTCACCTCGCGTATGATCGCCAACCAATCGCCCATGCTGGTACCCACTGACTTTTCACCTCCCTTTGCGAGTCGTTTAGAAATCTGCCCCACCCAAGAAACCTTCATTCCGTCGACCACATCGGCTTGAACAATGGCCATGCACGCCAAATAGAACGTCAGCACCTCGGCAGCCTCTAACAGCTCGACGTAGCCTTCCAAGTCGTGCCTGCTCACCTCCGCCGCACGCCATCGGATGGCAACTGGGTGGGGATATAGAGATCGAATGCGATGACTGATATCGTCGATGGCACTCGCCGCTGCACTTCGTAATCGGCTCACGCGTCCAGCCGCCAGCATCTCGTTTCGCATTTCTTTTGGCGATGACAATTCGAATAGAACATTCCGCGACCGGATCGCTTGCTGCTTCCAATGCTCAAAATGGCCTATTGCCGCGTTGATATCACGAACTGCTAACCGCAATGCCTCATCGGGAACCGGCAATTGCATTTCTCCGAACCAAGAGCGATGGATATGCATAGAGCCACCGCATCGAGCTGCCAAGAAGTCGGCAAATCGCTCGGACCGCATCAACGAGTACAACATCTCGCAACCCGCAGAATCAAGCGTTTCCTTTGGTCTCAATGCGATGACCGATTCGGCTGCGACAGCGGGAAGATCCTTTTCCCAAATTTGGCAAAGCACCAAATCACCCCTCTCGAAATTCCCAATCTTGCGCAGACAAATATCGCCCGCTTGCAACAGTCGTCCCTCTGTTTTATCTGTCCAATGACGAATCTCATCATGCTTTACATCTCCATCACGTGTGATCTGTCTACCTTCAATGACCGCGGCGAGTCCGGCAGCACGTTCAGAAAACAAATGCTTTTTATCGACCAATGGATGCAGGATCGGCAGGAAATCGAATAGTTCGTCCATCCGTTTCAACTCGCCGATCGCTTCCATCGATTTCTGGTCATGCAAGAACTTCGGATCGTACAATTTGTGAAGCAACGGGGAACCGCCCGCGATTCCATCGCGAACCACGTAACCCATTTCCGTGCTGCCGCCTTGGATTTGTTGTAGCCGAAGAAAGTCTGCCTTCACACGTTCAAGCTGCTCGTCAGTGCTTACATGCGGCGGCTTAAAAAACTTCAGCGGCTGAGGGGCACCTTTGTGTGCCGTGATCGTCAGTAACGCAAAGCGGAAGGCTTCGTGAACGCGACTTGTAATTCCACCGCGTCTTTCTTCCAGGGATACGACCAGCGATGGCGCGTGCATTTCCGTCAAGCGATCACGGTACTTCCTAGCACTTTCCATTGAAAGAAAAGACGCAGGCAGACAACACGTCAACATTCCACCCGCTGGTAATCCGTTCGCAGCTTCTTGGAGAACAATCTGTTCCAAGTTCAGACGGTGGTGTTGATGCCGCAAGCTATCCGAGAGGCTCTTCCATGGAGCAAAGGGTGGGATAATAACGCAGTGAGAAACCGAATCCTGCTTGATCGAGCCAAGCAATTCATCGAGGAATGGCTCTCCATCGGACAAGGTGATGCAATCAAGTGTCTCGGCGAGGTAAGCTGCAACTTCGCTCCAGACAGCATCGTCATTCACCGAGCCCGCGATATAGACCTTCGCATCAGGACATGCCCCAACTACCGATTCCAACAAGAATCGGAAGACGATTTGATCGTGCGTCATTTTCATCGATTGTCTTTGTTACTCTTACAAAAAAAGGTCTATTTTCGTTTCTTTGACTTCTTAGGTTCGCCCGTTAGCTGGAAGGGTTCTTCTGGTGGCTTTTTGCTAGTGCTTGGTGATTGGTATGCCGATGCTTCTTCCCCAACCACCAACCCCGAGCCACCATCCACCGCACCCCCAACCACCAACCCCGAATCACCAGCCACCAGTCGTTCGTACGCCGCTTCGCCGAGGAGGTTTCGGGCGTGGAGGTGGCATTCGGCCCAGGATTCTTCGGGGGTTTGAGCGAGCTGCCAATCGTAAAACCGAGGCCCGAAACACTCCCGCACCGGTTGAGCCTGCTTCGCCCGATCGTCATGACCCAATCCATAATCCGATAATCGCAGCGTCTCAGGTAGCTGCCAACCTTCACCGTCGTTCTGGGCCAGAAAGGCGGCAACTCCAGTGACACGATTTCCATCTGCTTTCGCAATACATTTGCAGAGATCAGCGAACGCTACGAAACCAAGAACTGTCAGCCGACGCTCGGGTGGAACGGTTTTGTCCACTCGCCAAAGTCCCTTGGGGAATAGAGAGGATGAAAAACCGTCTCGCATAAGACGATCTTCGGGATAGTCGGCTTCTAACAAGGCGATTTTCATATCCTCCAAGTTCAATTCGTACGCGGAAGCGGACAATGCCTCAACTAAGCATCGCAATCGCATTCGCTCGTGTATCGAAACGCCCCATTGATGTCGCCATGCGACCTCAGAGCTAAATCCTCCGGTAATCCACCAATGAGCGTGCAGTTCGCTCGCGCAGTTGAGGCGTCGAGTGATTGTGTCTAATGCATGAATCTCTGAGCTGTGTAGACAGGCACGCGGTATAGCCGCTTCAGCAACAATAAAGAAATTGAGCGTTGTTCCTACTAAGCGATTCCTAAATTGGTAGTCGAACGCCAAACTATTGAGCGAAGCAGCCAGAGCAGGTGTGTACTGCGGTGAGGTTGTCAACAGCGGAGTCTTATTTCCGCTTGGAGTGAAACCGATTAAGGAAGAGATCATTGTTCGTGTATTCGTTGCCGAAGACACGTCCATGAACGCAAGACGAAAATGATTTGGAACATTCCATGCATCAAAAACTTTTGGTTCAGCAACTCGCTGAAGAAAATTTGCCGCCGCTTCATCGCCCACGTGTTTTCTAAGCTCGTTCGCATGGTCATTGGCTAGGTTTGCTTCAAATACCGCTCGGCCCATTAAGAATTGAGGATCAACTTTTTTGTCGCTCCAGCCCACATCGTCCCATACTGCTGATCGCCCTTTCCCAGATACCCAGCCCTTCGTTGAAAAATCGAATTGACCTATCGTTCGTCCCTCGCAAAGAGGAAGTGTTACTGCAGGTCCAGCCAACACGACATTTTTCTTCTTCGTACCTTCGCGAACAAACCCCGTGAATTTATCTTCGTCGATGTCTTCTTCGTAAATATATTGCTCACCGTCGCGGCTGAGGAAGATGCCAGCTGGGATTTGGGTTCGCCGGCAGTCTGGTGGGGCGGGGCTGCTGGCGGTGCGGGGTTGCCACTTGCCTTTGATCCAGCGGCTGTATTCGTCTGGAATGTAGCCGCGTTCCTCCCACCACGTTCGCGGTGGAAACAACTTGCTGTCGTTGGTCATGTGGAATTCAGTAGCGTACTTGATTCCCCAGCCATCGGGGCCGTCGTCACCCAGCAGCACGCTGCCCGAGTAAATCTTTTCGAGAACATCCAAGTCACGTCGCGATTGGATTTCCAAAATCGCTTTGCTGCGTGGTGAGAACTGAATCACTCGCTCTCGCGGATACTCGGTCGCGTGTCGCTCGCCTGATTCCCAATCCTCGATGTCGCGACGCATGAACGCTGTCTTGATTGACTCGGTGCGGCCACCCTTGGTGATAATTAACGGGTTGAATTTGAACGAACGGTGAATGTCAAAAATGCCTTCTCGATTCTCAAACCCGAATAGCCATTCCCATTGGCATTGGTCCAGGAACAGTTCTCGCAAGTTGCGTGTGCCGTGATCGGAATAGATGCCTGACGGTACGATCAATCCTAACCGGCCCGATCCGCGGGCGATCTTGTGAGCTTGTTCCAGAAACATCTTGTAAAGATTGATGTCGCCACCGCCTTGATGTCGGAATCCTCGCGTCGCTTCCAACTCTTGTGAGTATCCCGTCTGAGCTTCGCGGTTGTCACGCCATTTTTCGTAGCGATGCACGGACCGATCCCACGATCCCTTGCCTCCACCACCGAGTGGAATGTCGTGGGACTGTTTACCGGCTGAGGTGGTTGTGACTCGATCGCCGTAGGGGTAGCCGGAACTCTTGAGCCAATTCGACTGGGCGCGAAAGCTGGCGTTGTATTGCAACCAATCATGCTCGACCGTTTCAGTCGCGTCAAAGAGGGTCTTTTGAACTTTGAGTGCTTCTTGTTTTCCGTAGCTCCGATAAAGCGGATCGAGCGCCGAGAAAAACTCTTTGCTGTTCGGTTTGGCGATGTCCCAGGGCGGGTTGCCGATGACAGCATCGAAGCCTTCACTGTGTGTATTGAAAGCATCGGGGAATTCAAGTTCCCAGTGAAAGAATCGCTGGGCGTCGGCAACCTGTCGAACGATCTGCTTGGCATCGTCGGACAATTTGCCTTCATAGAATTCGGATGGCAAGGGACAGTCGTCGATCTGGTCCGGCGGCCAAAACCACATCGAGCACCACAGGTCGAGAGAGAATCGTGCGTCGATGACGGATTGGCGAGTTTGCAGTTCGTTGTACATCTGGGCGCGCTGCTGGGCTTCATGGATGCCTAGCCGGTGTATCGCGTTCAATGCCTGTTCAGCTTCATCATGGACGGTCTTAATGGTATCGAGGTCTTCGTCGGTGAACATGTAGAGCGCACCGTCGATGTAGTCGATCAATTCGTTCTTGATGTTTTTGACTTTGCCGCTGATCGCCTTCGTCCAGCCTTCTTTCTTGAAGTGAACACCTCCGGAGTGGTTTTTGTCGCCGCCCTCGCGCATCCACGCCATCGCTGGGTAGTGCATGAATTGGTCGAACCACGTTCCGACGAGCGAGTTGCCGCACTTGATCTTGTGATCGAGGAACGTGAACGGCAGCCTACGGTCGAGCGTTTCGATCCACAAGCTAAGTCGACACAACTCAACGGCGAGCGGATCGAGGTCAACGCCGTAGATGCAGCGTTCGACGATATAACGCCTGAGCACGGCCTTGGTGCGAGCTTCAAACTCGGCGTCATCGGGCCGGCACGGCAACGTTTCGTCGGCCAGCGTGGTTTCGTTGTCGGTATCGCGGATCAGGTCGATGACGGTGCGGTCGTCGTAGCCGGTGAAACGATCGTGATGCACGAGGGAGTGGTAGAGCGCATCGGTGAGAAATCGCAATGCTGCGAGCGGGAAAGAACCGCTGCCGCAAGCAGGATCGCAGACTTTGAGGGCAAGGATTTCTTCTGGTGGTTTGGGGATGGTTGTTGGTTGCTGGTGGTTAGTGGTTGGTGATTGGACTTCACCAGCCATCACCTCACCAGCCACCACACCCGAGCCACCATCCACCACATAGGCCAACGGCCGGAGCGTTCGGTGGACGGTGGGGATGGCGAGTTGCGGACGTGTGTAGAACGTGCCACTGCCTTTTCGCGTTCCACCCCAACGGACGAGATAGCGTTCGCCAGGCAAGACGACCTTGGTAATGATTTGCTTGGCTTTTCGGTCGACGGCTGCTTGGTGAGCGAGTTGCTTTTCAGGAGTCAGGGGAGCACGCGGTGGACGAACAAGCTTGCCAACGCTGATGGCTCGTTTTGCCCAGGCTTCAGCGGCGGTGCGGGCGGTATGGCGGATGTCGTCAGCGGATTCTTCATCTGCGTCGTCGTCCGAGTCCTCGTCTCCATTTTCGTTTTCGTCGCCCTCCGACTCCGTTTCGTTTGAATCTTCGTCGGATGATTCGTCGTCGCTCTCTTCTTCCTCCTCGTCACCGGACGACGTGTCTTTCATTTTCTCCAGCAGGTTCTTGAGCGCCTTGTCGTCCATTGCTTCCAGGGTCGAAAGCGGCAACGCAGGCTGATTGCCGACGGCCAAGAAAATGACGGGACCATCATCGCTGGCGACTCGCAATTCAAAGTCCAGCAAGCCTTCGTAAAGAATGCCAATGTATTCGCTGTCGAGCGACGAGAAGTCGACGGGCGAAGGAACCCATGTGCCGCCGCGGCCTTGGCGAATCTTGACCTTTGTTCGAGAGAGCAAATCCAGGATGGCATAGATTTTGGCATCGCTGATGACTTCTTGCTGATAGCATCCTTGTTCAAGCACGTGAAGTGCTCGGCTGACACCGTCACTGCTGTCTGCATCACCGGGCGCGAACAGGCTGCCGCCGTAGCTGGGAACGGTGAGCGCTTCGTGGGAACTGCCGTCGTGAATCAAGCGAAACAGCGAGATCACGCGAGGGTAGGCTGAGTAGCTGCCAGCGCGGCGCGATGGGGACACCCGTTCAAGTTGGTCACGTAAACCCGACAGGGAGTAACACTCGTGGAAGATCGGGTTGTCTTTGGGCAGCAAGCCTTCGCGAGATTCCGCGAATAGACCCACGACGAGACGCATGATCAGCCGAACCCCTGCTCGATAGATTTCTTGGTTGCTGGGGGCTGGTGGTTGGTGGCTGGTGGTGGATGGTGGTCGGGGGCTGGTGTTTGGTGATTGGTCTTTTCCAGCCTCCAACCCCCAATCACCATTCACCCCTTTCCTAGCCACCAACCCCCAATCACCAAGCACCGGCCCGTGCGCCTGGATCAATATTTCGACAGCTTGTCGAACACGTTCACCCAGGACGGCCGACAAATCGGCTTGTCCCTTGCGACTGTCGGCGATTGCTTCGACCAGCGGACTGCTTGGCGGAGTAGCGTCATCGCTCGCCGGTGGCGTCCAGATCGGTGGATTTAGAAGCGAACGAAGTCCAAACAGCTCAGCCGAAGTCTGGCCGCCTTCAAGCCAGCGGTCGATCTCCCACTCGCAAAACGCTTCGTAATCGAGGCCAGCCATGACGAGTCGCCATTGACGCCCGTTGGTGACGACGGCCAGCTTTTCATCGCCGCCTCGAAGCCACTGGATCGCCGCGGTGACGGCACGCTTTCCTCGCCCGACACCGACTCGCTTTTCGGAATCAACGAAGACGGGCAGGATGGCGTCGTGCGGCCCACGCCATAGGTGGTTTGGCTTGACATCGTCGCCGGCAATGGTGCGGCGAGTCCAGCGCGATGGATCGACCGAAGTGCCACGATCCCAAGTGCCTGCACTGGCAAAACCACATATCGAATCGAACACATAGCTGACGAACTTCCCGCGACCGGCGTTTTCGTCTTGCTCGAACGAGACGATGCGCCGCCGAAGTCGATCGGTTTCAAACGAGCTGAGCGGTGGCGGTGGATCGGAGATCAGCTCGGTGAGCCGAGTGGGATCGACGAGCATGCCGCCGTGGCGAAGTGCGTTCCACCAGTCGAGGGTGGTGATTGGTGATTGGGGGCTGGTGATTGGTGGTTGGTGATTGGTGGCGGGCATATTGGTGATTAGTGATTGGTGGCGTGTGGTTGGTGGCGTGTGGTTGGTGGCGTGTGGTTGGTGGCGTGTGGTTGGTGGCGTGTGGTTGGTCAGTGGCATGAATGGTGGCTGGCTGCTAGTGCGGGGTGTTTTTTTCAACCCCCAATCACTAACCCCAAATCACTAACCACCAGCCTCCAATTTGCGTCGCAGCGATCTGATCAAACCTGAAAGCAATCGGCCAACGGTCGCTGCGTCGGTTGCTAATTGCCTGTCTGTAGGAGTTGGGACGTAACCTAACCTTGCGGCGATTTCGATTTGCGTTTCAATCTCAGCTAGTGAACCACGCGCAATCGACAAGTGGTGCAGAAATTCTTTCGTGGAGGTTCTGGATTGACCTTCAGCAATATTTGAGGGAACTGAGACAGCGGCACGTTGCACCTGCGAACACAGTCCGAAACGTTCATCAGCCGGGAATTCTTTCGTAGCGGCGTAAATCGCAACAACCAAATCCATTCCTTTCTGCCAAACTTCCAATTCTCGATAACTACGAACCATCAAACTTTCTCCCAAACCAACTACCAACTACCAACTACCAACTACCAACCACCAACCACTAACCACCAACCACTAGCCCCCAGCCCCCACCCGTATCTCGACGGCAAGCGGAAAGACCGATGCATCGCCGTCGATGCTATAGCGTTTTGGTAGAAGTCGACCGACGACGCGTTCTCGCTCGTTGGCAAGTTGGCGGCGAACTTCTTCGTAGTGCCGCGTTCGACGCTGGACTTCTTCGTTCTTTTTAGCGATATCACGCTCGATCTCGTCGAGCGTGTCTTCGCTGTCGAACAGGCGTCCTTCCTGGCGTTGTAATTTGAGTGCTTTGATTTCCTTCTCGATCTTTGCGAGGGTGTTGTCGGCGATCAGCGTCGACACCTCGCCCTGGCGACTTTGAAAGCTCTTGTTCTCTTCGTCGATGGCGTTCTTGCCGTCGATGGCGAGTTGCTCAGTCAACTCTTTGGTGAGTTTAGCTTTCATTTCAGCGATTGCGTCAAGAAGATCGAGTTCGATGTCGGCAAAGATTTCAGCAGCTTTATCTTTAAGCGTCTCGTCCGTTGTCGAAGCGGCTCCACGAAGCTCGCGAGCGGGAACATGGGGTAGCGCCGCCGAGAGTTCTCCAGCGGTGGCAGTGAAAGTGACTGTGCGAATCCAGTGATGAAATGTTTCACGAAGCCCATTGACCGCGAGCTCTTCCAAGTGAAGCAGTACCAACGCATCCGCTCCGGCGGGTACGTCACCGACGCGGACGGTCCAGCGGCTGACGGCTGACGGACCAGGGTAGCGTCGTCGGCTGAGCGCCCCGATGGCCTTGGCAACCAAGGGATGCCCCATGTGCATCATTTGCAGATTGCCAGGAGGGCGGAAGACAAGCCTGTTGCCGATTTGTTGCAAGCATGGCTCGGCCGTGAACGCGAGGTACGGTAGCGCCCCGAGGACCCCTCCGGTGCTGCCTCGACGAATGGATTGGTCAATCGTGTCGCTCCACATCGGCAACGATGGATTCAGGATTCGGCACCGTCCCTTGGGGTCGGGTTGTCCGAGCTGAGGACGTGACGCCCCCATGCCCATCGCGACATCCAGTAATTCGTATTGAGCATCACCATCGAAATCGAGTTCGGCCGCAAGGGCTTCGAGCCGGTCGATGCCGGCTTGCTTTTCATCCATCTCGTCTGTGGATGCTCGGTCGTCACCTTCAAATTCCGCTTGCCCCTTTGCGGCCTCGAGCTTGAGTTCGAGCTGCTGTTGATCGACGGTCTCCCCTTTGATCATTTGACGGTGCATCGCTTCATCAAGTATCTCGCCGACGGAGCCGAGGTCTTCTCGCATTTGATCGACCTTGTGGATCAGTTTGGACATGAACCGCAGATCAGCGTTCTCTTGACTGATGAAATGATAGGTAAACACGTCGCGTGCTTGGCCGTGGCGGTCGAGTCGACCATTACGTTGCTCGATCCGGGCCGGGTTCCATGGACAATCGAAGTGCAACAAGTGCCGAGCGGTCTCTTGCAGGTTCAAACCTTCGGAAGCCGCATCAGTGGCAATTAGAACGCGAACGTGAGAGTCAGGGTCATTGAACTGTTCTTTGATTTGTTCACGCTGCTTATCGTCCATTCCACCGTACAGTGACAGAAAGTTGTCTTGCTGGTTAGGGAATTTTTCACGGACTCGTCGCAACAGATAGTCGAGCGTGGTCTTGTACTCGGTGAATACGACCAGACGTTCTTCGTCATCCCAGCCGTTTTCATCATGAAGCTGAGTTTCGATCAATTCGATTAGAACATCGAACCGAGCGTCTGCCTTGGGGTTGATTTGATGCCGGGCGATCGCCTCGGCCGAGTCGTCGGGCGATGTTGGCAGAGGAAAGCCAAGAGCTTCGACAGCTTCGTCAATCGCGGCGATTTCGCCCGAGAGTTCATCAGAAAAATTATTCAGCCATGCACCGATGACGGTTGTTGCCGATGCTTCGCGTTGTTGCGATTCAGTATCGTCGGCTGTATCTTCGGCAACGCTTCGGCTGGCGGCTGCCATCTCGCCATCGTCGGCTTCGTCTTGCTCCATCAACCCGAGTTTGCAGCGGTACCAGCTTTCCGCGAACGTTGCGGGACCGCTGAGCAATCGTTTGCCCAAAATCTCTATTGCAAACGTCCCCGACATCCGTCGACGACCACGTGACTCCGATACGATCCGACGTACTTCATTTCGGAAGGCGTCGACCGCGGTGATCAGGTGAAGTTCTTTCTTGGCGAACGTCAAAGGAATCGCTTGCGGTTCTTCTCTGTCAGAAAATTTCGGTGGATCGGTGCGTTTGTTGATATCACGTTTCAATCGTCGGACGACAACCTGTTCGATTCGCTTTCGCTCGGCGGGCTTCAACTCGTCGGTTTGGCTGAAGCGAACGGGATCAAGCATTTCCAGCAAACCGGAAAATGATCTCGTTCGTCCGTTATGCGGCGTCGCGGTAAGGAATAAGCGATGCTCAAAGTAAGGAGCAACGAGACGCAGCATCTTGCAAAGATCGCTGTCTTCGCCCAACGCTGAGGGCATTAGGTTGTGAACCTCGTCAACGATCAACAAATCCCAAGGCAAGTGAGGTGAATCTTCGCCAACTCGGCAGGCACTATGAAACTGCTCAAGAACGTCGGGTTGTTTGAGATAATGATAAGACGTGATTGCGCGGGCACTCGATCGCCAAGGGTTCGCGTCGATTCCAATGGTTCGTTTCAGCTTTTGCGTCGCGTCTCGGTCGATGACATCCATCGGTAGTGAGAACTTGTCCCACATTTCATCTCGCCATTGCACCCGCAGCGACGCCGGCGTCAGCACAAGCACACGACGAATCCGCCGACGGATCAGCAATTCGCGGAGGACCAGCCCAGCTTCGATCGTTTTTCCCAGACCAACATCATCGGCGATCATCATATTGATGCGTGGCATGCGAAGTGCTTTCAGCAGCGGCACCAATTGGTAGTCTTCGACCTGCACGGCACCGTGAAAAGGCGAGCAGATCGGCATCCGATCCAGTGGACCATCGCCGTCAGGGTCAAGATAGGGCGACAGCGCCGACCAGCGACTGGCACGCACCACTGCATCAAAATCGTCCGGCGGCATCGGCGGATCAGTGGCAAGCGGGACCGCAGCGGGGCTGAGCAATTCGCGATGCGGTTCACGTTCCCAAAGCAGTTGTTCGGTCTCGGGCGACTCACTGTCCTTGTATTCCAATCGGACTAGGTGCAAGACGCCATCATCGCCATCGAACGGACGCACTTCGCTGATCACGGCACGGCGTTTCCGCACGATCGCCATCATCCCGACACGGGGGTTTTCCGTTGGATTTTGAACAAGCGATGCCATCGAGACCACGTTTTCATTGGATTGTCTGGAATGCGGCAGCGAGAAATCAGCAACCGCCGCGAACGCAAACAGTATATCGCGTTAAAAGTCGGCTCACGAGGGTGCCTTAACGATTATCGCTACGTCGTGCGACTTATCCCCAACTGGTCAAGTTAGCGTGGTGGGCATTCCGCGTGGTCCGAGATCATGTCGAGCGAAAAGTAAGCACAGCTGATTCATTAACCGTCGACACCAAAAGAAGTGGACGAATCTTCTCTAATACAACAGGCACGGTGTTGGAAATATGGCTAATCTACTGCAATTCAATGTTGCTCTCAGTCGCCATCGCTGAAATGAAGCTCCGACGATCGCGCCTTCTTCATGATTTGAGATTCGTTTGCACAACGCCACCGACCACAACCAAGAGATTACGACTGCTGTAGTCTAAGACCCCGTCCTGCCTGAGGCTCACTGGATCAACCAGTATGTCGGCAACGGCTGGGCGTTCTGCCACTGAACCAACCCGAACGATCACGTAAGCCAAACACATCCGAAGCAAGAAGAACTGCCCCCCTGCCAAATGCTCTGCGAGAGGCATGTTAGTTTTAGTTCGCGTTTTGGCTTACAGTTCGACGGACTCGACTTCGCGGATGAATCGGCTCTTGTCGTCTGAAAGAAACGAGTTGACGACATTGAACACGGCGTCACTGAATCCGCCGATGTTTAGAATGTCATCTTGCTCTGTTGCCTGGCTGGCTCCGTAGGGTTGGATGGTTCCCGGTTGCTCGACAATCAGATTCGTAGCTTCGTCACCGAGTGCGTCGTAGCATTCACGGGCATCGGAATAGCCCATCTCGGACCACTGGCCTTCGATGTAACCGATCGTTGCCTCGATGGTCTTTGATATTTTTGGGAGTGCGAGGACCAATTAACCCGGCACGTCGATCGACGTGCAGGCGAAGGTTCGCTTCGATTAGTTCGCGGTCGGGGTTCATGAGTACGGGGGGGGGGGGGCAAGTCGGCGAAAACCGTGAAAGAGGACGACGAATAGGAACAGCAAATTGCGAGCGAGAACGGCTAGCGGATTGATGGTCGGGGCTTTGATCGTTTGGTCGTCTCCGATGGAGTCTGCAAGTGCTTCACCGAGTGTTCGCATCCACGCATTGCTCCGCGGCTATTCGCAGATTCCGACAATCCATTCGTCAGGGATCCCTTCGCTGCCGACGCCCGCTACAGCAATCCCCCCGACGATCGCGGCCGTTGTGTCCGCGTCGCTTCCACACCGGATTATGGTAGTGACTGTCTGCCGAAAATCCTTCGGAGGGGATAGCCAAGCGTGGATCGCGACGGGAACGGTGTGGAAGGTGTAGCCGGTCACGCCCTTACTTAGTCCCAGCGAGTTTGCGAACGCCTTGGTTTGCTCAACCGAACCCGCTACGTGTAATATCGCCTGGCTGTTTCTCTACTGCGGCGATTCGGCACTCTCTCAGTGTCATCAGTAATGCGTTGATATCCGCAATTGCTGCACGTCGCTCGCGCACCGACTTTGCACCTTTCTTTTGCCGCTGGCTGTTTGCAGCCGACCGTTCTTTACCTTCGGGTGTACGAGGACCTGTCGCACGGAGCCAAGGTTTGTTTGCTAACGCAGCTTGGCGAAGTCGCTCACGCCCTTCCTCAGACAAAGGCCCTCGCTTCCTCCGGTTTACCTTCCCTGCTGCGACTCGCCTTGGATTCGGCGAAGGCTGATTTTTCTCGTACATTCTCAATCCCGAGTGGGTTACTGCCTTGTTCGCTGTCAGCCCTCTTTTTTTTGGGGCCGGTCGTATTGTTCTTTTCCGCAGAATACGGTTGGCCGTCGACGTACGCAATCTGTTGGTTTTGCGCAACGTTTTGTTGCTTAACGAATTGGAAGTTTCTCGCGAGGCTAGGCTCCCGATATTGCTTGATTGCTAATGCAAGCCGCCGAAATTCAGCCAACAGCCGTGTTGCTGCGGCGTTGTATAATTCGATTTCTTCAACTTTCGTAGCCGTCGCCGCTTCGGCGTACAGCCTTCCAAGCTGATGATTTGCAAGAACGGCTTGCTCCAAAAGCATCCGCTCAAGCGGATCATCGCTTACTTTTGCATCGGCCAATGTGCTGTCGACGTAAACTCTCATTACCTCGGCTGAAAACGGCTCGCCGAGAACTCTGCGGGTCACCGCAAATAGATAGCTCGCCGCACTTCGATCCCGAACACTTTCGGCAAGAAAGCGATTGGTCTCTGCTTCCGTGGGTGGTCGATCTCGCCAGGGTTCTCCCTCGTCGGCCGATTGATCTGCTAAATCCGCTTCATTTCGCATTAGCTTATCTCCGTATTTCTAATCACGACAAATCTCGAAATCAACATCAATGATATCCTCGTCCCAAGCATCGCGGTCGGAATGAGCCAGCTCCCCCTCGACACAAAAGTCAACGCCGATGAGATCCGGGCAACAAGCTCGGACACCTCGAGCCAAGGCAAGCGAAAGCAACGCCCTCGAGTCAGGGCCACTAATATTTTGGCATGGTGTCGAGACACCGATCAGGTCTGCGTTTGATGCCGTGGAAATTCCAACGACCTCACCATTTTTTGTAAATTCGAGACCGATTTCGTTGTCGGCTTGTTGGGTGATACAAAACGCATAGTGCCTGCTCCGAGCAACGACCGCTGACAGCGACGAGACGTTGATTACCAAACGCCCGGCGACAAAAGACAAACCAAGCATCGCCTCGATAGGCTTTAAGCCAAGATCCCGTCCGGCAAGCAACTTAGCTGCCGCGTACGCAGGACTGGGGCAGTCTGAAAAAGCGTCGCTGAGATAACAGATCTCTCCAAGCAACCGATAGTCTGTTAACCGTAAGCCTTCCGATGGCAGCATTTTGAAACTCCGTAGCTGTGACCACAAACACGAATCAGTCTGCCTGCTATCCCAACTTTCTACGACCAGAAATTATTAAACTATCGATGCGTGACGAAACGGGGCAGCGTGCAACCCAACCCGACCCTCTTCATGCGAATACATCGCAAGAGCGTGTTCAATCATAACATTCAAATTATACCATCGAGCTGCAAGTCCACCCAGGGCAACACCGCCAAAAACGACCAAAGAGATGATGTTTTGGAGACATTGCCCGAAGCTCGTTGACAAGCGTCAGGTAGGATCGTTACCAGGCCAAGGTTTAAAAAGTCATCGCCTTGAAACGGCCACTACCATCGACCCAATTCGCGTTGTCTTCATCGTCGTCGCTGTCGTCCGGATCGTTAAACTGATCCTCGAGCATGCCTCTGGTCGCCAGCAAACCGTTTACATCTTCCTCGGAAAGCGTGAGCTCGAATCGCTGCCAAGTATTTGATATGGGATCGCTGCGCCACAACCGCAGGACATATCCCCCCGGCTTTTCCGGATCCTCAAGAATAATATCGGGATTAGCCTGCTGAGGAGGAGCGGAATCAGGCCCTTTCCCGCAAAGGACCTCCTGATATTCCCCCAGACTGATCGCACCTACCATCAGCTCAAGAGAAGCGTAAAACTGCCGCATCTCTAATGCGGAAAGTGGGAACCTGACCATAGCATTCGAAAGCACGAAACCATCTCTACAAAATTTGCAAGACCACATAATCTTCAACCTCTAAACGAAAAGGAAACAATCAAAATCCCAACCCGACCCATCAAATTTACATTGATGCGTCCAATCAGGAATACAAACGCAAAAGCACTATTTTGTGTCGCTACAAGCGTCACGAACTCTTGTTTGAGATTCTGGTACAACCGGATCGAAAACGCCGACAATAGCAACCAACGGTGCTCGCGATGGTCGCCGTTGTACTTCGACCAACCCTGCCTGCTGCAAGTCTTCTAGAGCTTGATAGGCTGTGACTCGATTGATCGATTCACACTCAAGCAGCGACCTTGAAATCAAAAGATTCTGGTGCCGGCCAACTCGCAGGGCAAGCTTGAGTAGCATCAGCGTCACTCGAACCGATGACTTCCCTTTTAAGTTTGCTGCTTTGCTCAACCAGCAAACCCACGCCGGCACCGAGCGAGAGCTTGGCTCAATTGGATTGGCCAGCAACAGTCTATTACGCAGCACTTTGAGGTCCACAGCTTTCATATCACATCCTTCACGGTTAACGACTACAAACCAAAACGGTACTAAAGAACCAAACGCGAACTAAACACTGCTCTGGAGGCGAAGTATCGGCTGATGAGGCGTTTTTTTTTTTTAACCCCTCGCAAGGAGAATAAAAACCAAAACTTACCAAAGCCGATACAAAAGCAGATTACACATGGGCGAGCGGATCCTCACTAGGCACGGAGTCCTCCCAGGGGATCAGTCGACCATCTTGGATTACCAGCTCGGCTGTTTTTAGCCAGCGCCTCATGCAGGTATATTGGACGTCTATTCTCACGTCAGGAACAACCTGCCGCATGCCCGCAACCATATGCGATCGGATTGCCTCGGCATTGGCCAGCAGGTCAGAATCCTCCGATACTTCGATTAATAACTCGTCGTGGATGAAGTTTACGATTCGATAACCAGCCCTCCACAAAGTCCAAAGAGCAAGCTTGGCACCATCCGCTGCAAGGCCTTGGAACAAAGTATTTCGTGACTGGCAATAAATGGTATTGGCTCGCAAACGACCGGTCAGGGTTACACATGAACTCCGGCAGGCTAAATTACAAACAACGGCAGCCAATTCCCGAGAAGGATTTCTTGCCCGAATGTCAGCCGCAAATGCGTCCGTGAAACTGTCACTCTTCTGGTCAAGTGTCCGCCAGAAATAGTCGATCCACGATTGCGGATAAAGCCGACCGTTGCTATTCGTGGGCTCCACCGCTGCGAATACCTTTCGAGCCATCCAACCTAGCATTCCAACTATTTCATGTTGATGCGTTCGTAACACCCAATCCTCACCAGTCTCGGCAGCAAACGACAGTGGCGTCAAATCAAGGAATCGCGAGATCGCTACGCCAACATTTTTATTATCGTCGAGATAAACCCTCATTTCCGGAAACGCCGTGAACCAAGCCGCAGTTAAGGTAGCAACCTGGGCATCGGAGAGTTCAACCCCAAACGCTGCTTTTGCGTACCGCTGCAGTCCTCTATCGCTTAAGCCACCTGGCCGACCAAAGTTGACCGCTTTTGCAGCCTGCCGCTCCTCTTTTGTGACAAGCTCTGGAGCTTTGGTTAGCATGTTTGCTGCAACATGCCGATGAAGATCGATTCCCGCATTGATCGCCTCAGCCATCCCAGAACAAACACCGAACTGCGACAAACAAACTTGCGCTAGCGTGGCCAATTCGATCGCAGCATAATCCGCGTCGATAAAAACATACCCCTCGGAAGGTATAATACAACCGCGAACAGCATCATCACATGGCAGGTTTTGCGCACTCAAAGCACCAAAAGAACTCGTCCTACCACTACGGACCAAGACATCAAACGACGGATGGACACGGCCCGCATTGAGTTTTGCGAGGAACGTTGACATCAGCGTCTCGTTTTCCCGAAACTCAAACAGCGCCGATAGAAAACCATCCTCGTGCGCAAGTCCGGAAAGGTCATCGCTCCGCGTGCTGTACTGCCCGGACGCCTTCCGAGGCAGCGTCAAGTTCGTACTCGTAGTATCGATGTCGCGAAAAATCCGCTGCAACGACTTGTTGCAGCCAGGCTGGCCAGGCGAATATCCGCGGGACAAAAGTTGCAGCCGCAGTTCATTCTGCCTTACAGAGAGCTGTTCTAGTAGTGACTCCACGCGTGCCTGATCGATCGCCATTCCGTTGCGTCGAACCGCGTCGAGCACAATGGAACCGCGAAGTTGAATGTGGTGGCTTAACGGCCCAAAACGCGATGCAGTATTTGCCACTATATTTTCCCGATACCCAAACGCATCGCCAGCAGCCCGTAACGACGCAGAAATCTGAGTTAGAAGAGCGTCGTGAAGCTGAAATGTCGCGATCGTATCAGTGGCAAGATACTGCAGGTACTCCGGTGGGAGCTCGTTCGGTAGACATCCCAGGTACTTTCCAAAGCTAGTGCGTACGCGCCGTCCATGGGAATCTTCGACTTCCTTGTCCATTTCCAAACCTAGAAGTGCGGCAGCACATTTGATCAGTGACGAGCGGCCGCGGGCGGTCTCGCCGAGGGTTGCAAGTTGCCATAGGCGAAACAAAATGCGAGTATCCCAGACGCGATCCTCATCGACTGCGGCGTAGGGATCGAACCTAGCGCACGCTTTTTTGATAACGCCCAAGTCGAAGCAGGCATGGTGAAAAATAACGTCTTGTGTGGAATGGTGATTCCAAAACGATTCGAGTTGGCTATGATGCACAAAGTAGCCGGCGTTTCCATCAAACGCGGCGCCCACGACGAAAGTCGGCACGTGCTGTGGCCGAGTTTCGTCAAGCAAGGTCGTCTCAGAATCGAACGCAAAGGGACTGCGTAGCACGCAACCGTCCTCCGATCGCCATGGGCGAAAAGCAAAGCTTTTATTTTTAAATTCTATGTTCATTTGTCTATCCTGTATCGAATGATTAACCTGGTTAACTTGGTTAACCTGATTTCTTTTGGAACGACTAGTTCACGTATACGCGCACACGTGAGACACAATAAGTAGGTGAGGTTCATTAAGTTAACCTCGTTGATACAACTGTCTGGTCGGTATAGCTTTACGATGGTGAACCTTGAGAAAAACACGGTTCACCCGACGTTCACCACAGTTCACCGTTGCCCCCGTTTTGTGATGCAGCTGGGGGCAGTGCGGCTTGACCGGCAATGGACTGCGATTGGATAACTCCACCTCCGCTGTGGAGCATGCTCACTTCGGCGTTATCCTCGGGGGCAATCGCACGGATGCGAAACCGATATAGGGTTTGCCCTGCCCGCGCCGGAATCGACTCGAGTATTGCCCTAGCTTGTTGGCCGTTTGCCCCCTCGATGACGACTTCGCGATCAATATGTTTTCGCAAGAAGGCGCCGATCGACGACGATTTGCTCCTTGGGCTTTTGTCAGGTCCAAGTTTTTCGGTGATGACGCGAGCCTCGAAAAATACCCGTTGAACAAGCTCGTTGCCAGCAGGTAACCCATTCCCCGAGGGCCGAAGCTCGGTATCTAGCATATCGTGACACTCGAGTTTCACGGCGGCCTCTGCCAGACTGGCTACATCATTGAGTTCAAAGTCGAAATCCGATGCTGCTTCGGAAAGGTTCTCTAAAAAGCCGCTTATCCCGTTTGCATGCAGTATGCCACCGATCAAGCCGGCCCACTCTGCGAATCGATGGACATGGTTGCTCCGAGGGCGGCTATGGGATGTCCACACCTCGACCATGCCGAACAGCTCCGCGAGGATTTCGGTCCGATGCTCCCTCACGAACTGAATCGGGTCCATCCGTCCGTGGAGGATTTGTCGTGGGTCACCCTCACAATCAAAGCGAATGGGGATCGCGCGATCAACGAGATCGCTGCTCAGCAGCGTTTGATTCATGGTGATGATAAAGACGACGTCGTTTCGACGTGTGAAGTTTGTGCTCGTCTTTAGTATCCGGAACGAAATCGTGGGGGATGTGATGATTGATTCCAACACCGGGCTGCTGATTGGTGCTCCAGAACCCGATTTTGCATTGTCCATCGTAACGACGGATCCATATTCATCGCGAAACGAAGCACATAGTCTTTTGCGCAGTTCCTCATCGTCTCGGGTGAAATCGAGGAGGCCGCTTTCGCTACCGTCTAAAATCAAACCAATACATCTCGCAAGGTATGTTTTGCCTAAACCCGGGCGGCTCCCGTCTATAGCCACCATCGGTTTCCCGCAATCCACGAGGTGGTTGGCGAGAATCCCCGTCAAAAGAACGGCTACTGCGTTGATACGATCAGCATCGGATCGAAATAAGAAAGTCTGCAGGAGTTGGCCGAGGTAGTTTGGTAGCTGCTCCGGGTGAGACTCGCCTCGGATGGTGAGTGGATCAGGAATGACGGGTTGGGAATGGATGAGATATTGGATATCCGGATGCCAGCCTGCACCGCAGTAGTCGAAGGCAGGATCGAAGACCGGTCGCCGAGCGTAGACAACGATCCTCGGGATTTGGCTTCGAACGTGCTCGTTAGTCGCGATCGTCGTAACTAGCGTGAGTGGAGGCGTGAACTCGAGTGGAGGAGCTTCCGGGTCACCAGAACTCTTTTCGCAAATAAACAAATTTCCGAGATGTCCCCCTGCCGTAGCTTCGGCCCTACCGTCACACGCGAGGGTTGCCAAAGCAAAATTCTCCCCACCTCGCGACTCAAAGACCAAATCCTTGCCGAAGCAAAAGACTCGCTCGCTTGCAACTATCAGCTGTGAGGCTGATTCGAGCACGCTCTCGATCGGAAGCAGGAAATGCCCCTGTGTCGTTACACCTTGTAACCGTGGAATCATCGGTGTGTCGGTGGGCAAGGCGTGTTGGACGGCTCGAACGGCCCTAGAGAACCGGCTCATAAGAGCCTGGCCTCGGGACGAGGTATTGTTTCGCATTATTTTGTCCTCCCTTCAGAGCGTCTCGGCCGAAGGAATACGTCGAGCAGACGTTCTGGTTTGACCTTGCCACACGATCCGTAACACATCCCTGTTCGATCCATCGCTGTGAGCGTCGTACCATCCTTTCGGCAGATCGGGCATGGGGATTGATGTTCATCTCCTGCCAAGATTCGGTGAACGGTCTTGAATGGCGCGGAGATCATTTCGTTGCGAAACGTAATGATCTCGTCTTGCGTCACCGGTTGACCTTCTCTCAATAATTTGACCTCGAGATTGGATTTTTCGTTTATGCTGCCGATCGGTCTCGTGAGCGAGGTTAGGCCAGGAGCGTCGGGATCTGATGGCAGACTAGTCTGGACGATACGGATACACGCATCCCATAGTTTTCGATCTGACGCCGATATTAGCGGGATGGGTGGATCGAGCCAGAGCAGTACGTGAATCCCGTTGCCTGAGCACCTCGCTTCCGCCTTTCGCAACAGGGTGGATCTATCGAGCCACCGAGCGACGTGATCGTCGAAGAACTCCGTCGGAGACTGCGGAGCTTTCGCGTTGAACGCACCAGGGTCAAAAATATTCAGGTCCAAATCGATCATAATTCCATGTAGCATTCCAGCCTGCTCGGCCGCCACGCTCACATGCTCGGTTGGTCCGACCCTTCGATCGTTTAAGAGGCATTCTCGCCAGCCAACCTTCCCTAGATGGAGGCATCGATTATCGTTAGTCGCAGATTCGGTTTTCATTTTGCTTCGTTCTGTAATTACCATTTGCTATTTTCCAATTGCACCTGTGCATCCGCCGCCGCTTGTGATGAAACTCGCGTCGGATCATTCTTTTTCGCCGTTAGCGTGGCAGCAAAAGACTCGAGTGCCGGCCAGCTTGTGTACCAGCGGCCGCCGATCTTCACAGCTTCCAGTCGCGTTCCATCGATGCCGCGCAGCCGCCAGCGATGGACCGTGCTCGGGTGCACAGGCGTGGCGTCTGAACAACTTGACAGTCGGGTTGCAAGCTGCCGAAAAGTAAGACTGTTCTGCAGGTCGATCGCCATTTTGTTTGCTCCGTTTTGTGATGGAATGTTCGTTGTTGCAGCGAATTCTAATGACTGATCGCGGGATTAAGGCGGTAGTAAGGTTGTAGTATCGCGGTATCGAAAATTTCTTGTTTTTAGTTTTCCGGACGACGTCTCCAAGTGCTTAACCTAGCCCAAAAACGTGGCATATAACTTGGTCGGAAGCGTGCTGCTATCGACCGTGGCCAAATCTCTTGTTTGGCCGCCCGATTTCTCTCTTTTGGGAGGGTTTCACATGTCACATATTGTGCAAATCGAAGCTCAGGTGCGTGATCCGGTTGCGATACGGGCTGCTTGCTCGCGACTGCAATTACCGGAGCCACTCTTTGGCTCGGCTAAGCTTTTTAGTGGGCTTCGAGAAGGCTGGATCGTCCAACTTTCGGGTTGGCGGTATCCGGTGGTTTGTGATTGCAACAGCGGCCAAGTCGATTTCGATAATTACGAAGGCCACTGGGGCGAACGATCGCGACTTGATGCATTCTTGCAGCGCTACGCTGTTGAAAAAACCTTGATCGAAGCTCGTAGGCAAGGGCACTCGGTAGTTGAGCAGCCCCTTGCCGATGGGAGCGTGAAGCTGACCGTCAACGTCGCAGGAGGTGCATCATGAAAACGATCGAAATCATCGTTGCACCGGATGGAAAAACTCGTGCCGAGACGTTTGGGTTTTCTGGCCAAACATGCCGGGAGGCTAGCCGGTTTGTCGAATCGGCTTTGGGCAAGGCAACAAGCGAAACGTTAAAGCCTGAGTTTCATCAAGCGACTAGTTCGCAACAACAATCGACGCGTCAGTAGCGGCGATTTTCTTTTCAATACCACGTGGCTTGGTCTGCGTGGTCTTTATTTACCGCAAGATGAAAGGATAGAATGATGTCGCTTACCAAGCGATTGGATGAACTCGTGCGCGCGTGCTTCACGGGTATCTGGGTCACGACGCACGAACCTCACGAGGCGATTACCGAAATCGCGAACCTCTGCCGACAAGAGCAGTGGCAGTGTGCTAGTTGGAATGTGGCAAGCGGACTGGCTGTCGGTGGTCAAGATGTGCCGCAAGATGCTACCGATCCACTGGCGGCGCTGCGTGCTGCTGACGCGATCGGAAGCGAAGATCAGACCAAAATCTTGATCTTGGAAAACTTTCATCGGTTCTTGCAATCGGCCGAAATCGTGCAGGCGATGGCTAAGCAGGTACTCGCTGGGAAACAGTCCCGGACGATTCTGATTGTCTTGGCTCCGGTCGTCCAGATCCCGGTCGAACTTGAAAAATTGATGGTGGTGGTTGATCACGAATTGCCCGATCGCCAACAGCTAAAAAAGATCGCTGAAGAAATCGCTGTCGAACCGGGAGAACTACCGGACGCAGCGGAGCTTGAGCGTGTACTTGATGCCGCCGTGGGGTTGACTCGTATCGAGGCCGAAAATGCTTTTAGCTTGTCGCTGATCCGTGAGTCTTGCCTTGCACCCGAAACGCTTTGGCAGCAGAAATCGCAAATGCTCACCAAATCGGGTTTGCTGAAACTCTATCGGGGTACTGACGATTTTTCACAGCTCGGTGGACTCGATTCGCTTAAACGGTTTACCAAACGGGCACTGCTACAGCCATGCCGTAGCAATCCACTCAGGCGGCCTCGCGGCGTGATGCTGTTGTCGCCCCCTGGCTGCGGAAAGAGTGCGTTTTGTAAGGCTCTTGGCAAAGAGACCGGCCGCCCGGTCTTGCAGCTTGACGTTGGTTGCTTGATGGGTTCGCTCGTTGGATCGACCGAAGAACGGACTCGCCTGGCGCTAGCGATTGCGGACGCGATGGCTCCGGCGATTTTGATGGTGGATGAAGTCGAAAAAGCGTTTGCGGGCAGCAGTAATGGCGGCCAAAACGACGGCGGTGTTTCGTCTCGGATGCTCGGCTCGTTCCTTGGCTGGCTTAATGACCACGAAACCGACGTTTTCGTGGTTTGCACATCGAACAATATCCGGCAACTGCCGCCGGAATTCTCTCGTTCGGAACGCTTCGATGGTGTGTTTTTTGTCGACTTGCCATCGCGTGAAGCCAAAGACTCCATCTGGGCAATGTATTTGGCCCTGTTCGAGTTGGATGCGACTCAGCGGCTACCCGACGACAACGATTGGTCCGGTGCTGAAATCCGGGCCTGCTGCCGCTTGGCTGCCCTGTTGGACATGCCGGTTGTTCAGTCCGCCCAGAACGTCGTGCCAGTAGCGGTGACGTCGTCCGAATCAGTCGATGCACTGCGTCAGTGGGCATCGGGGCGCTGTCTCGATGCAGATCGGCCAGGCGTGTACACAGCCAGTTCGCCTAAGACCAGCAACGGCAAACGACGGCTTGCTCGGTCACGGCCTTCCAACAATTAAACCGCGTCTGCCAAATCGCGGCGTTTCAGTTCACAAACCCTATCTCACTCTCTCACAAAGGAGAAATTCCATGAGCAGTATTCTGGATGAATCGCTGGATCAAGCCAGCGAAACCGCATCCGAAAGGCTACGGACCAGCATGGCCGCGATGCGGCTTAGCTTTACTTGGTTCGGCACCCGCAAGACGCTATCGCCTCAGCAGAAAAGTCAAGCAGCTGATACATTTCATGCAGAAGGCAAATTCATTTCCGCAGGCAAGAAACTGATCGACACGGGCGCTCCAGCGTTTCGTGCCGTGACCAGTATCCGCAGCCGTGCGGTCGCCTATTTTAAGGGCGTCAGTTTACCGTATCCCGAGTCTGGAATCCGTTTGGTTCCGCAGGGATCACTTGATGATATTTCGATCACGATGCAGTCGTTTCATAACGAACTGCAGCAAGCGGTCACCGAACTCGATCAGCAGTTCTCGCAACTGAAGTATGAAGCCCGCGAGCGACTTGGCGACTTATATTGCGATGCGGATTACCCCGACACCATGTCCGGCTTATTCGAGATTGCCTGGGATTTCCCGAGTGTCGAGCCGCCCGAGTACCTGCGTCGGCTCAACCCGCAGCTTTATCAACAAGAGTGCGATCGAATGCGCAATCGGTTCGACGAGGCGGTTCAGTTGGCCGAGGGGGCATTCCTCGATGAATTGTCCAAACTGGTCGACCACTTGTCCGAGCGGATTGCCGGTAGCGACGACGGCAAGCCAAAAGTGTTTCGCGATTCGGCAATCGAGAACTTGACCATGTTCTTTGAACGGTTCCAACGATTAAACATTTCTTCGAGTGGCGAGCTCGATCAATTGGTGGACCGTGCCCGTGCGGTGATGAGGGGCGTGAAACCGGATCAGCTTCGCGGGGACGCAGCATTTCGCCAAGAGATCGCCGGTAAGCTGTCAGGTGTGCAATCGTCTCTCGACGGACTGCTGGTGGATCGGCCTCGCCGCAGCCTGATCCGGCGCGCGAAGTAGGCTCAGCAATGGAAATCATTTTCTTGCCCAGTGGCACGGGTCGCTGTGTATACAGCGAAGCGATCGACTTGAACCAGCTTGGCTCGCTGTCGATCCGCCGTGGCTCACATGTTGAACCCACCGATCACGGCCAATGGACGGCCGATCTTTCACCCGTTGACGGTCCCAAGTTGGGACCGTTCGGCAACCGTAGTGAGGCACTCGCTGCCGAACTTGACTGGCTTGGCGCGCATTGGCTGACTGCTGATAGCAGCTAAGCCAAGCTTTCGGTTTTACCAATCACCTAAGCCCTCGGGGGACCGGCACAGTGCCGATCCGACGAGGGATTTTTTCGTTTCTGTTCCCTTCACTTTGGAGATTCAATCGATGCTTCAAGCAGACCTCTACCGTAGCGTTTCCCGTGCGACCGGCGAATCGGTTGCCACCATCAAACGACTCGGCTTTCTAATCGCCGATCCCTCGCAGCCGATCAGCGATTCGGAAGCTGAAGACCTCGGACCCCACGTCATCGATTGGGACGAACTCGATGCAAATCGCAATGAAAACACCGATGCGGAATTCGTGCTTGGTTAAGCCGCCACATCACCACATCGGTAAACAACTTCCACGACGCGGCGGGTGGTCCCAGCACCATCAACCGCGTCGTGGCCGACGACGACTTCGCTTTCGTGGTCGTCGCCAAACAAACCCTCACACGACCATTCACTCTAAGGATAAATAGCATGAAGATTCTTCTTATCAACAACGACGGTGCCGGTTTCGCCAACTATGTCGAAGTCGCTGACAACACGACCGTCAGTGAACTGTTTAACGAGCGTGTCGGCTCTGGCAAAGAACACAACTATTTGATCCGAGTTAACCGATTACCCTCGGCAGCGGACCAGCAGCTTTGCGAGGGCGACCGCATCTCGATCACGCCAATCAAGATCGAAGGAGCGGCATAACGATGTGCCGAACTAAGGTAAAGCCAACCCGTAAAGAGTTGCAGGAGCGATGCCGTGCAGCCATGGCGGTCCACCGCCGACTACATCGCACGCCAAAGCCCGCCGAACCGGCGGCAATCGACTCGACACTTTTGTCGCGTATTGAGCGGCTACGGCGTCTATATCGGATCGCCGATCAACGAGGTTGGCCATCGGCACGGCGAACGATCCAGCAGCGTTTGGCTCAGGCGTATCGTGCTCTGGCTTTTCAGGCCGAGTCGTTCGCGATCGACTTGGATACGACGTCGACGTGTGGACCGATTAGCTCAATCCACGACATCATCGCTGATTTGAATGCTATGGCGGTGGAATACGACACACTTCGAATCGAACGCAAAACGAAAACCATTTCCGTGGAAACCCAGGCGATCGAACTCGAAGACACCTACCTGGGAGCCTTTGAGATTCGACTTGAATTGAAGCGCTTAACGGAAAGCTGTCCCTACCGAATCATTGCACGTGATCCAAACCCGGCGCAAATGTGTGACGGTAACACTCATCCACATGTCATGGACGAACGTTTGTGTGAGGGCGAGGGGCAGGCGGCAATCAAAATGGCCTTGGCACAAGGTCGTTTGTACGACTTCTTTGCGATCGTTTGCCAAATTCTGCAAACCTACAACGCCGACAGTGCCTATATCTCATTGGACGCCTGGGACGGCGTGGAGTGCAGCGAATGTGGCGATGTCATCTCTGGTGATTCGCGGCGCCAATGCGACCGCTGTGAATGCGAACTGTGTAACGACTGTGCCAGCAGTTGTAGCCAATGCAGCGAAACGTTGTGCGACGACTGCTCGAAATCTTGTAGCAGCTGCGACGAAACCCTTTGTGCCTACTGCCTGGGCGAGTGCTCGGCTTGTGGCGATTCTTTTTGTGAAAATTGTCTTAACTCGGAGAACCTTTGCGATGATTGCATTGAAAAACAAGAAGCCGAAACGTCGGCAGAGGCGAGTACGCCCGAGGTTACGGTTTAGCCCGTATGCCTGGTCAAAGCTGCTCTGCTTGCGTGATGCGGGGCCAAGCGAAGTCGGTGGATTCGGTATCAGCGATGCCGACGACCCACTGTTGATCATCGACGTCGAACTCGTACGACAACGCTGCACCGCGGTGACCGTCGAGTTCGATGACGAATCGGTTGCCGACTTCTTCGATCGACAGGTCGACGAAGGACGGTCGCCGGACCAGTTTGCCCGGATCTGGATTCACACCCATCCTGGTTGCTCTGCGCTGCCAAGTGGGACGGATGAAGACACCTTCGACCGCTCGTTCTCGGCCCCGGATTGGGCCGTTATGTTTATCTTGGCCCAAAACGGAGCGACCTATGGACGACTGCGGTACAACGTCGGCCCGACCGTCCCCGTGCGACTCGATGCCGAGGTTGACTATACGCACGACTTCCCGGCGTCCGATCCCGAATCTTGGCTTGATGCGTACGACGCTAACGTTGTTGTTCACGATCCATTCTCGCCACGCCGCATCTTCGACTATGAAGCGGATGATTCGATCGTCGATCCGATGGAAACCAACGCCTTCCATTGGGATTCGACCGAGTGGGTGGCGTCATG
>NZ_SJPY01000013.1 GCF_007860185.1 Novipirellula aureliae | reverse complement strand
TGGAATCGTTTAAACTAACGATCATGACGCTCCAAGCAAAAACTCGTCGACCTTCTCCCCACGCGCCTCGCGCGCGTGAGGCTGGCCGTAGTTGCAACCATCGCCGATTGAGCTGCCACTCATCAACCCTTCCCCGGCAAAAACGCCGCCGACCCTACAAACCCCAAGCCTTGTTGGGGTCTTGCTCCAGAGATCCTATCGGGTATTGGGATGGTCCAAATCGGTATCAGTATGTTCAAGGGCAACCAACGAAGTTGCTCGATCCTTCGGGCAAGCAAGCAGCGGCAGGGGATACTGTTAGTAATTGTGAGTGTGGTTCTCCTTCGGTGCCGACTCAGTGGTTTGGCTGTTGCCCGATTGCTGGAACGAAGAAATCAGTTGTTTACAATAAAAGCACAGAGTGCTGCGAAAATGGCCAAGTTGTTGCGAAGGTCACCTATTGGGTTTGCAGTCGTCCCGTGGGGGGATGGAAAGGGATATTCTTAACTCACATGTATGTTTGTTGTAGTGGTCCAAATGAGAAATGCTACGGACATCAGGATAACGACATAGAACAGGGCCAGGACGTACCGACTGAAGGCAATCCGACTGGGAAGTGCGAGCCAAGAATGGTTTGCCCCAAACTAAAAAAACTTAAATGCAACAACCCCAAAGCGCCCAAGGACGGGAGCACGTGCTTTTGGAATTGCCAACACTACGCGAAGTGCGATTGCGACGACTACCCTCCAGAGATGCTTGAATAAGAATGACAAAGCTATATTCGTTTGTTGTTGCCGCTTGTGTAGCCAGTTTCATATTGACTATCTGGTTTTTCAACAGACCACAGGAGTACGAGGTAACGCTTCTTGGGCTCGAAGACGGCAAAATTGACAACCAGGAAGTATTGCGAGTGTCGAAAATAGCAATTCTTCGCAGTGGAGTCTCTGAAGATGCACTTGAGACTATTCCGTATCAGGATGAAAAATTGATAGGCACCAATTCAAACCGACCAAATCGCTTCATTTCATCTTGGAAAGACGGTTGTGCCGATGTTCGCTACAGTGTGTACGTAAGCATCAATGATAGAATCGCAACCTGCAAAGTAGTTAGGTCGAAATAAAGCAGATGTCCATTCTACGGAGCGATCAAAGGTGTCGGACACGAATGGCACTGTTTGGGAACGCTTCGCGGGGGGTCAGTAACGGTCTAATAGAGAGAACGCTTCGCGGGGGTCAGACTTGATCTTCGGTTTTCAGCGTCTGAATAAGTTTAAGGTGTCCGGTACCGTTTCGAGGCAATCTACTGCTTGCACCGGAGCGAAGCGACGTTAGAACGGTAGCCGAAAGGCTGCCGTTTTTCGTTGGTGGGCAGGATGCCCGCCATGGCTTTCGGCACGATTCCGGGACCGCGCATGCTTCGAGCCGATAGGTGAGTGTGAGCGCAAGCGAATAGCGAACGAGCGGTAGCGAAGTGAGAGTTTTGCGTGCAGCTTAGTAGACACGATTCGCCGAAGGCACGGCGGATAGGATGTCTGCTGATGATGGAAGATGCGGCAACAGGAGGATGCCCGGCGGAGGACGACACGAAGCGAGGAACGAGCGGTGTCGTCCGTAGCCCGGTCGTAGCGGCGAGCATGGAGTCCGCAGCGGAACGCCCGAGCGGAGACCGGGCGTCCGAGAATGAAGCCGAGAAGACGGATCGTGATAGCCACCAACCCAACGAAACTCTGTTATACTCAGCTTTTTGTTTTAGCCCCACGGTGACGGATGCCTCTAAGAATTAAGCCCACCGTTGACTTTGCCTTCAAGAAAATCTTTGGATCTCCGGAGAACGACATCGCGTTGATTGGATTGCTCAATGCGATCTTGGATTTTGAGCGACCGATTGAAGCGGTGGAGATTCTGAATCCATTCAGTTATCAAGAATTTTCCGACAGCAAGCTCGTGGTTCTCGATGTGCGGTGCCGTGACTCGGCGGGAAAATGGCTTAACGTCGAAATGCAGGTTTCCGTTTATGCGGGACTGATTGAGCGACTTGTCCATTACGCCTGTAGAATGTATGTCGATCAGTTGACGGTGGGAGGCAACTATGCTCTCTCGAATCGATCGATATCGATTTGTCTGCTAAATCGTGTTCTTTTCCGCGACATCGTGCAAGCTCACCACCGTTTTCAAATGCTTGATAAGGAAAGCGGCCGAGAGCTTGATAATGCGATCGAAGTTCACACGGTCGAGATGACCAAGTATAATTTAGACGAGAAGACGATCTCAAAAGCGAGCAAACTGGAGCAATGGGCATTCTTGCTGTCAAAGGCTCAAGATTACGAGGCGGAAGAATTAAAACAACTTCTAACAGGCATCGAGTTTAACACGGCGATCACAACGATCGAAACCATTTCCGCTAAAACGAGGGATAAGAGCATGTACGATCAAAGAGAAAAAGCCCAGCGGGACTACGAATGGGCGATCTCAGGTGCGAGAGAAGAGGGCCGTGAAGAGGGGGTGGAGCAGGGAAAGCTTGCCGGCACGATTCAGACGCTTGAATTGCTGCTGGGCGAAGCAGTCAGTACTGACGAGGAGCTAATCAAGTGTGAGAAAATTGCACTTACGACGCGGATAGCCCAATTGCAGCAACGTCTACGTGACCGTCAATCGTGAAGAAATTGCCTCTACGATGATATCGTTTACACCTACGCTTTCTCCAAAACAGTCTTGCTCCAGAGACCCGATCGGGTATGTGGATGGAAACAGTTTATATCGTGGCTACTTTGTATTGAACGGACTTGATCCTTTAGGGCTCATCTATACGGAGGAAGTGAAGGTGGTGACTTTAGCTGAGATTGATCGCCATCCACAAGCCACCCCTGGGGATTCAGGCACAACCTTCGGAAGTGGGTCTTGGGCCGGAATGGACATAATGGTCGAAAGCAAACGTGGGTGCTGCTACTGCACAACTGTTGTTTGGACCAAAACAATGAACTTGCATGTTACTAGTCTTATACCAAGTGATGCAGTAGACAAACTTGAGATGACGCTCAATGGCATTGTCGCCGTGATTGGCCATGAAGCTAGACGCAGATCTGCACTTCGCGCCGGATACTACGCATATATTGCTCCGGTTGAGGGTGCTAGCTTAGCGGGAACACTGTGCCGCAAAAGGAAGGGTGAGGCCTACAGTATGTTGCAAACTTACGTGCAACAGGCCCGTAGCCTCGCAATAGAAGATTTTAATAGGTACAAAGATCTTTCTCAAGGCAAGATAGACGAAGAGAACGAAAAAGAGAACTGGCTACTCGCTCCGGAGGGGCCATTCGGTGCGGACATATTTCATGGATACAAAGAAATTGCTGGCCCCACTCCGCTCTTTAATCGCCGCATGCCCTCCCCGCTGCCGACAGATTGTACATCATCGGACCTTGACTCAGCAGGTTAGTTTCGAGTACTTCTAGCCTGATGTCGACCCTATTCCACATAGTTGATTGCTTATTGCATTCCTAATACGCGAAGGTTCTCATGCTGAACTTGTTTTTGATGTTTGCCGTTTTTAATGAACTTACAGAATCATACCCTCCGAACTCTGCACTAGAGTCTGCTTGCGTTGTAAACGTATTGGAACCTTTGCCCAGCCCGACGTATCGATTGTCTGAGCAGGTGCCTGATATCAGTTTTAGTTATGGAACTTGCGTAAGAACGACGGAAAGAAGGGCGATCAGCCTTTGCGCGTCCTGTAAAAAAACTCCGAATAAGTTTAAGGTGTCCGAATAAGTTTAAGGTGTCCGGTACCGTTTCGAAGTAATCCACTGCTTGCACCGGAGCGAAGCGACACTAAAACGGTAGCCGAAAGGCTGCCGTTTTTCGTTGGTGGGCAGGATGCCTACCACAGGCTTTCGGCTGGATGCCGAGTCCGCGACGCTTCGAGCCGATAGGCGAGCTGTGAGCGCAAGCGAATAGCGAACGAGCGTCAGCGAAGTGAGAGTTTTACATGCAGCTTAGTAGACACGATTCGCCGAAGGCACGGCGAATAGGATGTTCGCCGATGATCGAAGCCCGGCAACAGGAGGTTGCCCGGCGGAGGACGACACGAAGCGAGGAACGAGCGGTGTCGTCCGTAGCCGGGTCGGAGCGGCGAGCATGGAGGGAAGGCGTAGTGAGGAGCCTGCGACGAACGGAGTCCGCACCGGAGGGCCGCCGCGGAGACCGGGCGTCGTGAGCGAAGCCGATGTGTAGCCTTGGATGGCGAAACATCGGCGCAGTGAATGGATGGATGGTGCCACCCACTAACCGGTTGTAGTGATTTCGTATTTTGCTATAATTTGGTATCTGCTTTGATTCTTATAGGAAAGATCACAATGCCTCGACCTCAACGCTCTGAACAGTTTCATTCGGGTGACGTTTGTATCGTCCATGTTGTTCAACGCTGCGTTCGACGTGCGTTTTTAGCAGGAGTCGACCAAGTGACCGGAAAGGACTACTCCTTTCGTAAAGAGTGGATTCGGAGGCGAATGGAAGCTCTCGCTTCGGTTTTTGCCGTCGATGTGCTTTCTTACGCTATCATGAGCAACCATACGCACAATATTCTTCGCAATCGGCCTGATGTTTGCGCGGCTTGGTCCGACGAAGAAGTCGCAATTCGTTGGCTGCGGGTTTTTCCAGGACGCCGAATGGAAGAACATTTGGCGGAACCGACGGAAAACGATGTGAAGACATTAGTTCGTGACAAAGAACGGTTGGCATTAGTCCGAGAGCGATTGTCGGACATTTCGTGGTTCATGCGTGCGTTAGCTGAGCCGATCGCCCGTATGGCGAATAAGCAAGACCAATGCACGGGACGGTTTTGGGAGGGACGCTTTAAAGCTCAGCGGATTGTGGACGAAGCGGGGTTGTTAGCTTGCAGTATGTACGTGGACCTTAATCCGGTCAGGGCAGCGATGGCGGAAAGTCCCAATGATTCGGTCCACACGTCGGCTTACGACCGGATCGAGGCGGATAGGGGCCGACGTATTGATTCGGCTGCCTTTGATCTGAAACCGATTCCGACCGAAGAAGCAGGGAAAATTATCCGTACGACGCCGGTCGAGGAGCTTCGCACTCAGCATAGCGAGAAGCGACGAAACCCGACTGGGCGAAAGATCCGGCGTGACGAATGGCTTGCGCCTTTGACAATGGACCCTAGCAATTTGTCTAAAGATGCGGAGGTCCACACCAACGGATATCGCAGTAGTGACAAGGGGTTCTTGAATCTCGCTTGGTCGGACTACAAACGCTTGCTTCGTTGGACGGCGAAGCAAAATCTTGCGGAGATGGCAGGGAAGGTCCCGGCGTCGCTTGCCAAGCGGATTGCTGAAATCGGCATTGATGTTTCGATGTGGCGAGAACTGGTTTGGAATTGGCCTAAGTATTTTGGCAACAGCGGATGTATCGGACGTCCCGATTCGATGAAGGCTGACGCTGAGCAACATGGCCACCATCATCACCGAGGCCAAGCATCGGTTGCGTGTTGCTTCACGTGATTTAGAACCAGTCGAGCGATTGGCCGAACGCTTTGCGTGAGTCCGACTCAATGCTGTAAGAAACTATATGTATCTGGTCAGAATTACTCCAATAGCCCCTTGGGGCCGTGATTTCTGATGAAACCTAGTTTAATTCGGTGCTCGGAGAGCAAAGCGACGTTGCGGCGAAACCGCCTTGAGATGAGGAACGAAAGTCTTGACGACTTCGTAGCGTGCTGCGTCAGGATCCCGATATCATCATGGTTGGCGAAATCCGCGATCAGGACAGGGACAGAGCGATCAGGACAGGGACAGAGCATCATATCAGGTGGTGCATCATTGCCCCGACAGAACCCCTTTGAGTTTTGCGTATTACCTCAATCGTCTGAAAAAAGGCGAATGACGCTCGGATACAGGCGGTTTCAGGCTCAGTGGCCGCAACCAGTGCCTATCTTCATCTATCGACGTTGCATGGTCGGTCGCTGCAAGATAAAAAATAGAAGAGACGCTCAGTCGGGGAGCTTCAACAGCTCGCGAGCGCGGCGGCGAAGATGGTAGCGGCGGTGCGTGCGATGGCATCGCATCGAATCAACGCAATCGGGGCGTCCAGCAACACGACAAAATAGTTTCCCAAAATCTTTGACCGACTCGCACCAAGTCGATTGCTCGAGTCCCAGCCGAACCAAAATCGACGGTGCGGCCGAAGACGTTACTCCACGTTTGCCCGAAACGAGTTGCCTTGCCGTCCAATCAAGTAGATTTTGGTACAAATAGATTAAGGTAATCGACAAGCTGCATTGCCAAGAAACCCTTATCACTCGGGCGTTTGCTTTGCTCCAACGTTTCCGCCATCGCGGCTCGAATCAGATTCAAGTCGACGTAGGCAGCACACTCCAGAAGCGAGGCTTCATCGACCGGCCGAGTTGTCCGGAATCGATCTTGGAAAAACCGGCCTATTTCCTCCTCTTCACGATTTGTCCGCATTGCAACGCGTTGGCACAATCGCCGCATCTACCAACTAAAACGACATAGCCGTTCGCGGATTTCTTGGCATTTCATCGGACAACCCGCAATCGATTTGATTTCTACTTCGCTTGGCGGCAAAGGCGACCCGTCTGGTTTGCGGCGATGGGGGCAAAGCATCAACCAGCGTCGAGCCGCCTCCTCATCACTCCAGGTCGCGACGACATCAGCCCGCAATCTGAGAATCACGTGGAAATGGTCCGACATTTTCGCGAATGCTGGAACCTCTACTCTGAACGCTTGCGGAAACTGCTTCAGGTACTCTTCGATCCAAACTTACCGGTGATCGAAGTTTTTGCCAGACGCTTGGTCATTCCCCCCAATAGGAAACATCGCCCGCAGGTCCGATTGTAGAGAAGGGCGATCGCCACCTCTTGTGGATCCAACACCTCGCGACGGGCCAAACGAACCATCAGGCACCTCTAGAAGAAAAGCGTTAGCAAACGCTCTGAAAAATCCTGTGCCCCCAATAGGGAAAAGGCAAACCCGTCAACCTCATGCTCTGTCCCTATACGTTGCTATGCTTTCTTATCTAGACGTCAAACGGATAAGCACTAGCGTAATCGAAAGTTGCCTTAATTCCAGAGTTCTGACGCCCTGGGCTAACCTTGGAATTAAAATTTGAAAAGAGCCCGGCGTTTCTCGTCACTTAGGTTTTGGCAGTCGGATCCAGCGTGTAATTTGCCGCTTCGGCTTCGGCCTCAGCCTGCATTGCTTTGTACTTGTCACGCTCACTTTGCGTGGCGTCAGGCACACCAGCGGCTTGGCCACCACAACCGACCAAGGGGACCACGATAAAGCAAGCTAGCAACGAATAAGCAATCAGTTTTCGAATCATGGGAAACTCTTTTTCTCGAACGATTAGGTGTTTATTTGTTTCGGAGTTAGCCGGTTGAGCTGTGAAACGCAAAATGTTTGGGGAGCTGCAACCGGCTAATGTCACTAAAAAGCTCATCGATAGAGCTTAAAACTGTTCTTGGATAACTTCCTTCGAAGCGCGAGTCCCCAAGGCACCCCACAATCCATAGGGGCTTTTCGAGCCGGGGGAGCGAGCTCCTGAACCACCAACGTAGACGCCGCCTGCTGACGAGTTGCCCGCCTCGATCGAGTCTGTGATGAACTTAACCGCCCCGTCACCCATCAGCACATGTGCACCTCCTTGATGGCGGCTAGCGGCGCTACCAAAGTTGACTTCGCGATGGTCTTTGTTGGTACACATCTCGGTGTTCGGGGGCAGTATCGTCCGCATTCCCGTTTGGACCGTCCGTGACATCGCCCACTGGAAGCCACGACCATAGATTTCAGCATGGAAGTCAAGGCCAGATTCCCAGAAGCCTGGTCGAAGGTCGTCGATTTCTTCACGACAATACAAAGGATTGGCAGAAATGTTGTTTTGACTTGTACCGTGATTGACGCCAATGGTTCGCTTATCGTGATCACCGAGATCTGTTGCGATTTCACCCATCATGATTGTGTTGGAAAGACCATCAGCGATTCCGCGAAACGCCATTTTGTCATGGAGTAGGAAGACGCCACGATCCGCCGCTCCCGATTCGGAGGCACGGGTATCATTAATTTGCCTTAGGTCCGCATGATGCCGACTACCCGTTAAGGCCGCCGTTCCGTTTGCAGAGTCTCCGAGACAGACGGCGTAGTTGGTTCGGCCAAGTGCGGGTAGCCCTACTCCTGGATCACTGGGGCATCGCATCCCAGGGATTTCTACCGACCACGGGATGTAGTCACGGTTGTCAGGGCATGGTCCCATCGCGTTCCAGGGAATCGTTCCGCCGGGGTTGTCCGTTGTGCTGCCATCCACTCGACCAAGCGTTGGATTGGAGATCTGCTCCCAAAGTGCCTGCTGCTCCATGAACGGCAATAGTCCGACAAATGCACTCAAGTTAAGACCATTGGATGAGACCACCGAATGACCCCAATCTTTTCCAGCATCATCAATGGTACCGCTACCATGAATGGGAAGCTGGTTGTAAGCGGAATGGTAATTATGCACAGCCAAGCCAATCTGCTTAAAATTATTGCTACAACTCATCCGACGAGCCGCTTCACGTGCGGCTTGAACCGCAGGCAACAGCAACCCCACAAGCACCCCAATAATCGCAATCACAACAAGAAGTTCGACCAGCGTGAAGCCCTTTCTCAATCTTGCTAAATTCATTTTTGTCTCAATGTTTCCAAAGTGTTATGTGCCGAAATCAAACATTACGACCCTATTGTAGCAATGCAATCCACTTTGCATAGTCTGGCTTGCGACATCGCACTAATGTTTTGCGCCATCGTTGTGGACCGGCCATAGGGTCAGAACTCCACAACAGGGGGTTCGGCGATGCCCCGGAAGAACCGCTTTGAGTTTTGTGTTTTGCGGACCGGCCATGGGGACGGCCATAGGGAGACGGCCATGGGGACAGATCATCCTGTCAGGTGGTTTAGGACCGCCCCGGCAGAACCGCTTTGAGTTTTGCGTATTACCTCAATCGTCTGAAAAAAGGCGAATGACGCTCGGATACAGGCGGTTTCCGCCTCAGTGGCCGCAACGAGTGACTACCTTTATCTATCGACGTTGCATGGTCGGTCGCTACAAGATAAAAAATAGAAGAGACGCTCAGTCGGGGAGCTTCAACAGCTCGCGAGCGCGGCGGCGAAGATGGTAGCGGCGGTGCGTGCGATGGCATCGCATCGAATCGACGCAATCGTGGCGGCCAGCAACACTACAAAAATAGTTTCCTACAAATCTTTGACCCATCGTGTTTGGCCGTTCCTAGCAATGGTTGCCGGCGCAATCGCTATTTGCACCTTTCCGAACTTATCGAGAGATAGGTCCGTTTCCGAAAGCTCGGCCGATCCCACGAAGTCTCCATTTTCGTCGCTTAGTCCGTCGACCATCATCGTCTCGTCGTAACCCGCCTTTTTTGACCAATCGAGACGCTTATCGTGTTGCCTGGCAAGATAGATGGAAAACGGCTGGTTACAGAGCGGAACCGCCGTATCGGCGTCGTCGACTTGTAACAACTTGCCCGAGAGCATCAATTTGTTTCCGAGCGCATCTGTCTTAATCGGAGACCAGTGAACCTCTAACTCCTGCTGCTCGAGGTTGTCGGGAAAGGGAATGGGAAGCGCTTTTGGATCATCCATCGAATCACTGCGAGTTTCCAATCCAGTTTTGCCATCAATCGATCTCGTAGAACCACCCGCGTACGCCGCCGAACCGGCTAGGCATAAAACAAAACCAGGGACGATCCCCATGACTGCTTGCACGTTCATTGTCTTCCCCACCGCCTTTGAATTTACTAATCAGAGACTATTGAACGACGACTATTGAACGACGACTATTGAACGACGACTATTGAACGGGGTACGTTGCAGGATGAATTCGTAGCGATTGTCATCAAATACCGGGCTAGATGCATTCCCACATTTCGTTTTGATGCAACCAGATTGGGTCCGCGTTTCTGGCGATGAACTCGTCTACGGGTAGTCCCTATTCAATCAAGAAAATGGCGGGCGTCCCTTGGGAGGCGCCCGCCAGATGATTCGATCCGATCACTTGCCGCCCGGATTCATGTCCTTGATCTGCTCTTCCAGTGTGGAAAGACTCCAGTCGCCCGGCGTCTGACTAGGCGGATACTCTTTCATGGTCATGAGGAACTTGGAAGCGACGACTTGCATCGGGGCTAACAAGTAAACCTTGTCCATAAACCAGTCTTCGTAGGTGTTCGAACCGACCTGGGCCTTCTCGAAGGGGTCGCGGCGCAGATTGTATAGGTGCGGCGTTCGCAACTTGATAAAGGGTTCCCGCCAGATCTGCAGGCGATCGGCCCGGTTCTCCAGATAAGTGGCTTTCCAGTCTTGAACGCGAATGGCGCAGACTTCGCCGCCGTCGGTCACATAAATGAACTCCTTACGTGGCGAGGCCTCCAGGTCGGCGTCGATGGTATCAAACGTTCCCGCCTTCTTGAGGTAGTCGAGCTGGTTGTAGCCGTCGATGTAGTTCTTGTACTCTCGACCGATCAACTCGACACCCTCACGCAGCTGCTCCTTGATGTCCGGGTTGCCGGCAGCGGCTGCGAATGTGGGAAGCCAGTCTTCGTGAGACACGATCCCATTGACGGTTGCACCGGCAGGAAATTTCCCGGGCCAGCGGACGTAACAGGGAACGCGGAAGGCACCCTCCCAGTTGGAGTTTTTCTCACCGTGGAAAGGGGTGGTCCCCGCATCCGGCCAGGTGTTGTAGTGGACCCCGTTGTCGGTGGAATACTGGACGATCGTGTTGTCGGCGATGCCAAGTTCATCGATCAGATCGAGTAATTCTCCGACATGGATGTCGTGTTCGACCATGCCGTCGTGGTACTCATCTCCCGTCTTGCCTGCGAGTCCCTTGTGGTCTTCCTTGACGTGGGTGCGGAAATGCATCCGGGTTCCGTTCCACCAGCACATCCAAGGCTTGCCAGATTCGTGTTGGCGTTGGATGAAATCTTTGGCGGCGGCGAGAGTTTCCTCGTCGACGGTTTCCATCCGCTTCTTGGTCAGCGGCCCGGTATCCTCGATCTTGCCGCCGGCGGTGGCCTTGATCACACCGCGGGGACCGAATTTTTCACGGAAGGTCGAGCCGTCGGCAAGCACCATATCGGCTGGATAGTCGCGGTCCTCCGGCTCCTCTTCCGCATTCAGATGGTAGAGATTGCCCATGAACTCGTCGAAGCCATGGTTGGTCGGCAGATGCTCGTCTCTGTCGCCTTGGTGGTTCTTGCCGAACTGGCCGGTGGCGTAGCCTTGGCCCTTGAGGACGGCGGCGAAAGTGACGTCAGTCTCCTGCCAACCTTGCGGAGCTGCAGGCAGCCCGACCTTGGTCATGCCGGTACGGACCGGCACGCTGCCATTGAGGAAGGCCGCGCGACCCGCCGTGCAAGATTGCTGACCGTAGTAGTCGGTGAAACTAATACCTTCCTTGGCGATGCGGTCGATGTTGGGAGTCTTGTAGCCCATCATGCCATGGTTCATGTGGCTGATGTTCCAGACTCCGATGTCATCTCCCCAAATAACGAGGATATTGGGCTTCTTGGAGTCGGTTGACTGGCCATGAGCCATAGTAGAACAGGCGATGCCTGCGCTACATGCAAGGAAAAACGATAGTAAAGGACGAATTCGAATCATCTAAATTCTCTGGGTGAAAAGGCAAATTTTGTAAGTGAAAAGGTCTATTCGTTGAGCCTGCAATTTTCCCGAGGAGCCTGCAAGGCTTGCTTGACAGCATCAAGCAGAACTCGCCCAAGGAATGGTTTTTGATGATAACTGATCGCACCGAGCCTTCCGGCCCTGTCGCGAAATGCGGAGCTATCAAATGATGTAATGAAAATGGTCGGCGGCGAATCTCCATCGGCTAAGGAGTATTCAAACAAGTCAAGTCCCGACATACCCGGCAATTGAATGTCCAAAATCAAGCAGTCTGCAGTTAACAAAATGCCCGCTTCAATAGAGGCTTCTGCCGAACCGAACATGATTGGTCTGAAACCACCTACTCGTAACATTCGTTCAATGGCTCGACGCATACTGGGATCGTCTTCAACAACGACGATTTCGAGTAGGTCGCTCGGCATTAAAATGCTCCAGCTTGTGTCAAGGCAATTCTGACAACAGTGTGAGCGAGTTGATGACGATTGCAATTGTCCCCAGGGGTAATTTCAATTGCCCTTTGGTGCAGGTGGACAAATGTCACTCCGCGTCGGCCGTCCCGAATCAGTTTTTTGGGATCGGCAGATTGAGTTGGACGGCCGAGGCGATCAGACCGGCTAGCGAAGTGACCTGAAGCTTTTCCATTAGATTGGCTCGGTGCGATTTGACGGTGCGTTCTGAGATACCAAGTTCCGAGGCGATATTTTTGTTGAGCTTTCCATCGACAACGAGTAGAAAAACGGAGACTTCCCTTTCTGTCAACTTCCCGAACCGATCACGCAGGAGTTTCAGGCTTTCATCGTTTACCCGGTTCAATGCGTCACTTGAGATTGCATTGCGAACGGCAGACAACAGCGAATCCCGCTTGACCGGCTTCGTCAGAAAATCGACCGCTCCCGCCTTGATTGCTCGCACGCTCATTTGAATATCACCATGTCCTGTAAGAAAGACAATGGGAAGCGCATTATCGAAGTCGTTAAGCCCTTTTTGAAGTTCGAGTCCGTTGAGACCGGGCATGCGAATATCCAGTACAACGCAACCATGGGCGCGGCTTGCCCGCGAGAGTAAGAACTCGGCCGCGGAAGCATGCTCGCGGACTTCGTAACCGGCCGCGCGTAGCAAGCGGACGATCGATTGACGGAAAGAATCGTCATCATCAACAACATGGACCGTCGGGTTCGGTAGCGTCATCCGGTTTGCTCCTGAGATAAACAAGCGAACGGACTCGTTTCGTTCAATGACTTTTGCGCGAGCGGAACAGTGAACCGTAAACCCAATCCGGTGTGGCAGTTATCGTCAACCCAGATGCGACCTTCGTGAGCTTCCACTAGCGTTCGAGCAATTGAAAGCCCTAACCCCATGCCCTCCTTCTTGGTTGTGAAGAAAGGATCGAACAAGCAAGAACGCCTCTCCGTTGGAATACCAGGCCCGGAGTCTTGGACCAAGAATTCCAATTTGTCGCTCTGAAGTTGAGTTTGCACAAACAGCTTCTTTGGCTGGTTCATTTCTGACATTGCTTCCATACCATTGAGCAATAGATTGAGTAGCACCTGTTGTAAGTGCACTTTGTCCGCGATGACGAGCGGCCCGCCTGGCGCGAGTTCCGTGTGGACGGTAACGTCACGTCGCTTCGTCTCACGGTGGATAAGTTGTATCACGTTTTCGATCAATTCATTCGGTTCAACAGCTTGCAACTCCAGTTCGCGATTTCGCATCAAGGCTCGCAGTCGCTCGATGACCTCGCAGGCCCGTAAATCGTCCTGGCGAATGTCTACCAAAATTTGCCGCAGTTCATCCATCGAGTCAGGCGAAGAATCGATCAGCATCTCTGCGGCGTCCGCATTGCTTAAAATAGCGCCAAGAGGCTGATGAATCTCGTGCGCAATCGACGCCGTCAGTTCGCCGACGGTAGCGAGTCGTGATGCGTGCGTCAGCTCTCTTCGCGTCTCATCGGCAACCGATTCTGCTAGGATGCGACTTCTTCTTTCGAATAACAGACCGATCAGCAGCGCGGCTTGAAGTGCCAAGACGAAAGTTGCTGTTAGAACCGAGCTGCGGTGTTCTTTCCATAGCGAACTTTGGCGGAACCGCAATTCGCTTCGTGCTGGGAGTCGATCTTCACTCAATCCCCAGCGGGCCAATTGGCGACAATCGACGATTGGCAAATCCTTGCCTGGAAAATAGGGTGCGATATTTTCAGGCTTTTCGCCCGCCAAGATTCGCAGAGCTAAATCTCCCGTCTCTCGGCCCACTTCATCGAACGTATCCATGCATCCGCCAACAATGCCCGTTCCCATATAGGTGTCGTAGGGTCCGTAAACAGGGACCGCGGACGCGTTCGCGACTAATTTCGCCGCATCGGCGGAAAGGAAGTATTCTCCCTCGCCGTCGGTGAAGAACGTTAAAAAAATCACCACCGCATCCGACGGGAGGTCACGCAAACGCTCCAAAAGCGTTTGCATCGGCAAGCCTGAGAGATAAGTAAACTCAAGCCGAGGCTCGTGATTGCGAAATCGTTCTCTCGCTAAATCGTCCCACTCGCGATCAAAATCCGAAGCTCCGGAGACGACAACGACTTGTCGCGTTTGGGGTTGCAATTTCATCGCCAACTCTAACGTCGGCAATGGATCAAGCTTCATCAAGATCCCAGTTGCACGATTCCGCTCACCCCAAGTGGCACTTTCCTCTCGCACGCCAGTAAAGACGACCGGAACATCGGGAAATAGAGAGTGTCGCTGGTCGGCCAGAAGATTGAGAGCTTGAGGCCCCGCCGAGATGACAAGGTCGAAGTCGAGACCTTCGTATTTTTCAAGGAGTTTGTCCGCCGTCCGCGAAAGATGACTTTCTCCAGGAAATCGTACAAGATCGAGAAACTCGCTATAAAATTCGATGCGATCGGGATAGTCTCGTCGCATTTGGTCGACCATAGCGTTTCCGAGCGAGATGTTTGCTGGCAAGAAACTCTCGTTCGAATACAGGATCAAGACACTTTTGGTCTCGGCGGCATCGACGGTGAGAGGCGAACTCAAAACAATAGCGACAACGATGCCCCACGAACTGCAACCCCATTTAAACCTACTGCTGGCCTGAAGTTGAAAGCCACGACATTTGTTTAATTCCTTTGGATGGAACATTCGCTACCTAGGAAGTCTCGATTTCAGGACAAGGATTCACACGTTCACTGAACTCAAATTCGAGTTCCGTTTCTTTAGGAGTAAGGTTCCTAAACTTCGCCTTGATGGGCATTTCGTTATTCACTCCCGCCGTCGACTTGGAACTCTGGGGAGCACTCGCCGGTTTTGCTGATTCAACTGGATTCACTGAGTTTAATCCCTCACCAGTCACACTCGTCACAAAAATCAGTTCCCAAGAACACCAAAAGCTCGGATTAAAATTCGTCTACACGGCGTGGTCGAGACCGCAAATCCGCTGGCTTTATCCAAGAGCCCAGTACTATCGGGCCGTCAGGCGACGCCTGCATGCGCAGTTCAGATCGCTAATCCGCGTGGCGCTGCGACGACAATCCGTTTCGGAGTTTGGCTAGACAGGTTGCGATTCATCGCCGCCCGCGATCGGTGGTTCGCCGCAGGTTGTGGCTTGATGGTTCGGGATCTTTAAAAGAGGTTCGGACATCGGTTTGTTCGCCCCATGATTTCTTTGTGTTGGTGTTTG
Organism: Novipirellula aureliae; assembly: GCF_007860185.1. Taxonomy (NCBI): domain Bacteria; kingdom Pseudomonadati; phylum Planctomycetota; class Planctomycetia; order Pirellulales; family Pirellulaceae; genus Novipirellula; species Novipirellula aureliae. Next base: position 87,073 of record NZ_SJPY01000013.1, on the reverse strand, counting down.
GTCGTGGTTTGCGGTATTGCCTCGCCTTGTTCCAAACCTATCGAGACGCGTTGGTTTCATCAAGCTGGCTGTTGGTTTGTGTCCAGATACAGGCACGCCCATAGGGACGGACGGCCATAGGGACAGCATCCTATCAGATGGCAGCGGCCATAGGGACAGCGACGGTCTTACTTTTAGTCAATACGGATTCGGCAAAAGATTTCCGAATCCCTTTGTGAAGGGCCCAGCGTGATTGGGTGCCATTCCCCAAACCCTCGAGATTTTTCAAGGCATGGCGAGTGATGTCCGATGTGACTTTGTGTAGGACGAAGTGGCTCGGTGAAACAGAGGTCGGCTCGGGTGAGAACCAACCGCCCAAGGGATAGCCGATTTATCAAGGCCAAGCGAGACATTCTTCCCTCCCTGCCCCCGTTGTCCCTAAGTAAGTTGCTCCTAAGTAAGTTGCTCCTCAGCAGAGCTAGGCCGGAGGCCGAAACATCCGCTGCCGGTGGCGTGAGCCTTCGATCCGTGGATCGTTGCACCATCGCCCCACAGGCCGGAGACCGAAACATCCTTGCCGGTGGTGTGATCCACCGGCAGTGGATGACAACCGAACCACGAACCGCTAGCCCGGAGTGTTTGGTAGAAGCTATAAGGGCGACACACCAGCGAGGATGTGTCGGCCTCCGGCCTGAAAACAATGCGACGTCGGTCGAGAAGTGATGGATGACATTCACAAATCGGCCCGTCGTCGGCACCGAGCAAAGAGGCCCAAGGAGGAGTCCAAGATCGCATACCGTCGCCGCCGTCATTTCAGCGAAACACCGTTCCCGGTCATCAAGGTGATGTTCGATCGGCGTTGCTTCTTGCTCCGAGGCATCGAGGGAGTCAAACAAGAGTGGCAATGGGTATCGCGACTGCCATGCCCTCCACAAAAAACCTTCCGCAACTTCCTTTTATGCCCAAATTCTTCTGAAGAGCCTGAAATAGAAGAGACGCTCAGCCGGGGAACTTCAACAGCTCGCGAGCACGGCGGCGAAGATGGTAGCTGCGGTGCGTGCAATGGCATCGAATCGACGCAATCGGGGCGTCCAGCAACACGACAAAATAGTTTCCCAAAATCTTTGACCAACTCGCACCAAGTCGATTGCTCGAGTCCCAGCCGAACCAAAATCGACGGTGCGGCCGAAGACGTTACTCCACGTTTGCCCGAAACGGTTTGCCTTGCCGTCCAATCAAGTAGATTTGGGTACAAATAGATTAAGGTAATCGACAAGCTGCATTGCCAAGAAACCCTTATCACTCGGGCGTTTGCTTTGCTCCAACGTTTCCGCCATCGCGGCTCGAATCAGATTCAAGTCGACGTAGGCAGCACACTCCAGAAGCGAGGCTTCATCGACCGGCCGAGTTGTCCGGAATCGATCTTGGAAAAACCGGCCTATTTCCTCCTCTTCACGATTTGTCCGCATTGCAACGCGTTGGCACAATCGCCGCATCCACCAACTAAAACGACATAGCCGTTCGCGGATTTCTTGGCATTTCATCGGACAACCCGCGATCGATTTGATTTCTACTTCGCTTGGCGGCAAAGGCGACCCGTCTGGTTTGCGGCGATGGGGGCAAAGCATCAACCAGCGCCGAGCCGCCTCCTCATCACTCCAGGTCGCGACGACATCAGCCCGCAATCTGAGAATCACGTGGAAATGGTCCGACATTTTCGCGAATGCTGGAACCTCTACTCTGAACGCTTGCGCAAACTGTTTCAGGTACTCTTCGATCCAAACTTACCGGTGATCGAAGTTTTTGCCAGACGCTTGGTCATTTCCCATCAGGAAACATCGTCGGCAGGTCCGATTGTAGAGATGGACGATCGCCACCTCTTGTGGATCCAACACCTCGCTACGGGCCAAACGAACCATTACGCACCTCCAGAAGAAAAGCGTCAGCAACCTCTCTGAAAAATCGCATGCCCCCAATAGGGAAAAGGAAAATCCGTCAACCTCATGCTCTGTCCCTATGCGTTTGATCCCACAACTCAGTTGATCCCACAACTCAGTGGCAAGCAGCGAGCCAGAGGGGCCTCGGAAAAGATGGGATGTCGGTGAGATGAGGAGGTCAAGTTGCTCCCGGCCCCCTAGCCCCCAATCAAACGCTCGATTTGCGCCAGAGTGCTGGCGAGGGAAGCTTTGGTGCGGGCGACTTGGACTTGCAGGGCGAGTAGCTCGCGGTAGGTGGCGACGACGTCCGTGAAGTCGGCCTTCTTGTTTTGATAGTCGGCCGTGCTGATCGTGAGCGTTTGTTCGGTCCGTGGAATCAATCGCGTGCTCAGGAGTTCAAGTTGTTCGATCGCCGCGTAGGCGGCGGCGACTTGGCGGCGGAGCGCGCCACGCAGACGGTCGCGTTCGGCTTCTTGGCGTAGTGTCGTGCTGCTGCGATTGTGGGCAGCTTCACTGATGCCCGCGTTGATCTTGTCTCGCCAAATCGGAAGCGTTATTCCGATAGAGAAGTTAATGTTGTCGTGGCCGTTGGCAACGGGGCTGAGGACATCACGATCGTCGCTGATGATGGAGTATCCGAGACCAAGTTGAAAGTCGGGGTACTGCTGCAAACATGCCAGTGACTCTTTGGCTCGGTCGCGGGCGATCTCGGCGGCCAGTCCTTGGAGCGTTGGATTGTACCGCTCCGCTTGAGCGACAAGTTGTTCGATTTGCGGAGCCACCTCATCGACATTGAATTCGTCGTACGCGGTGGGCATGAAACTGACCGGCATACGAACGAGGGCACCAAGATCGGCACGCGCCTGTTCATGTTGCCTCCGTAGTACGATCCGTTGTTCGGCTAGACGATCTCCTTCGATTTCGGCACGAAGAACATCCTGCTGACTGCCGCCAGTTTTGTAGCGGGCTTCGGAAACCGCGATTAGGTCTTCGACCAGCTCGGCGTTGTCGTCTACAATGCGCACGAGTTCAGCGGAAAGCCAGAGTTCGTAATAGGCCAAACGAACGGATTCGATGATCTCGATTTCCTGCTGAGCGACCTCTGCTCGAGCGACTTGGACCTCCTGATAGGCAACCTTGCCACGAGCGTCCAACTTCTGGGGCCACGGAACCTTCTGGCTGAGTGAGAACTGATGACCAATGCGTCCGCCAGCGGTCTGGAGTGCCTGGTCAGGAATGGGCCAAAAAATGTTTCCAACGGTGGGGTCTTCGAGCGAGGTAGCTTGCGGAATACGGTGTGAAGCAGCAGCGAGCTTTTGTCGCGCGGCGGCGATCGATGGATGAGTCGCGAGGGCAGTGGCGATCAGTTCGTCAAGTGTGACGGGTGTTCCCTGTTCGGTTACATCGACTTCGACACGTTCCAGGAAATCGGCGAAGTTGTTTTCGGTGTCTGAGCCCGACTGATGAGTGCCTTCGCTATTGTCTTCGCCGCCTCGCGCGGATGGGGCATCCGAGTGAAGTTTCTCGAATTCGGAATCGTCTTCATCGAGCCGAAATCCCACCAGTGTTGCAGCGGTGGATTTCTTAACGCCCGGACCGCGCCCCGAAGTCACCCGAGCGATGTCGGCCGTTGGGGGGGAATCCATCGAAGCATACGAGTTCGACGGCGGCAATGCGGATTTGGAGAGAAAGGACTCACTTGCAGTTCGACACCCGGACAGCGTGACCAACAGAGCAACCAGCAACTTGCGTTTCCTGAGCCGAGTCAATTTCGTTGCTGATTTTTGCAATTGGCTCATTCGTGTTGCACCCAAATTCCGGGGGTAATGTTGCTTCCTCTTGACTTCTTTTCGGCATCTGGATTTAATAGGCATACGGTATTAGCGTATCTTTCCTCCGGTCGTTCTGAATGTACCTCACAACAATCCGCATCGCCGTCACAGCTTGCCTGATCGTCAGCACGACGATTCAGCCGATGGCTTCGCTGGCGATGCCTGTCAACTGTGTGGACAAGGGCTGCGATCAAACGCAGAAGTGTCCCGGTTGTGGTTGCTGTGAGCTGCAATCAGTGGACGATCGTTGTTGTTGCTGCACCGCTGAAGCACAGCTCACCGAGGAAGACGAGCAGCCGACCGAAAAGAACGTCGATGTTACCATGGCGGCTGGATCAAAGCCGGCGGTATCGCATTGCTCTTGCGGCGTTTCAACGCCACCGATGGACCGAACGAATCCACGCGAGCAAATCGTTCGCGAGCTTGCGGTTCGTCTTTCGATGCTGGACTTTGTCGTCTTGGATGAAATGCCTCTGGCGGTCGATCGGCTTCAAGCGATCGATGATTCTTTCGGCAGTCGTGCCGATTTCTCACAGCGTTTTCTCTGCGTTTGGCGGATTTAAAAAGTTTCTCAGGTGAGCGTGCGCGCTCAGCGAAACGAATCTTCAACGATCCCCAAAACCTTCTGACGGACTAATTTCCGTCTTCCTACAGAGAAAACTTCCATGCGCTATTTTGCAATTTCCGCAGCTCTGCAGCTACTTCTTTCAGCAACCATTGTCGGTTGCGCTGAATCGGACCAAACCACAACGGCACCGTCGGTGACGGACCAAGTTGAGGCGACGCCCGTTAGCTTTGCCAATTCCAAATGCCCGATCATGGGCGGCAAACCGACCAAAGAATTGACCGCCGAATACGACGGAAAAACGATCGGATTCTGCTGTGATGGATGCCCGCAAAAGTGGGCTGCGTTGAGCGAAGAAGAGAAAGCGGAGAAGTTTGAAGGAGTGAAGGAGCGAAGGAGTGAAGGAGTGAAGGAGTGAAGGAGTGAAGAAGTGAAGAAGTGAAGAAGTGGAGGAGTGAAGGAGCTAGCGGTGAGCAACTCCCAGCTCCCAGCTCCCAGCTCCCAGCTCCCAACTCCCAACTCCCAACTCCCAACTCCCAACTCCCAAAGCTATGAACATTCGCTCAAGGCTAAGCGGCTTGAAATGGCTCGGACGGACGGTCACGCATGCCGGTGTCATGTTGACGGTGTTCGTGTTGGGCATTGCGCTTGTCGGCTTGGCCCAGCGGCAGGGCTGGCTTCATAGTGGTGAGATGATCGCGAAGAGCAACGATGCTGGCTCCAACAACTCAGGAACGACTTATACGTGTCCGATGCACCTTCAGATTCGCCAGAACGAGCCGGGCAATTGTCCGATTTGTGCGATGAAGTTGGTGCCGGTTGCTGACTCGGCGAAGCCGCCTATTGCGAACGCTAACGCCGGGAATGGCCGCTATATCTGCCCGATGATGTGTACTCCACCATCGAGCGAACCGGGTCGTTGTCCGGTTTGCGCGATGGAGTTGGTCAAAGCAACCGGTGGTGGCGGCGGCGATGGAATGTCTGTAACGATCGAACCGGCTGCTCGTCGCTTGATCGGCATTCAAACCGCGACTGCAGAACTCGGCCCTGTTTCGCAGACCATTCGCACGATCGGTTCGATCGACTACAACGAGAGCAAGTTGGCAACGATCTCCGCCTACGCCAGCGGTCGCATTGAAAAGCTTTACGCCAACTATATCGGTGTGCCGGTTGAAAAGAACGATGACCTCGCGTTGATCTACAGCCCCGATTTATATTCGGCCCAAGTCGAATATTTGATGGCGTTACAAGGCGGCGGGCTGAAACGGCTGGGTGGTTCATCAAACCTGAGTGAACTCTCGAAGCAAAAACTGATCGAGCTTGGTTTGACCGAAGACCAGGTCGCCGAGCTTCGTTCACGCGGGAAAGCTGAAAGCCGGATTCGCGTTCGCTCGCCGATCAAAGGCACCGTGATCGAGAAGCACGCCGTTGAAGGTGATTACATCAAGACGGGCGACAAAATTTTTCGTATCGCCGATTTGTCGACAGTCTGGCTGATGCTCGATCTATTTCCGGACGATGCCGCTCGGATGCGTTTCGGGCAACGGGTCGAAGCGGAAGTCTCATCGCTACCCGGCGAATTATTCATGGGACGGGTTGCCTTCATCGACCCTATTGTGAACCACAAGACCCGCACGGTTCGAGTTCGCGTCGAGATGCCGAACCCGGATGCGAAGCTAAGGCCCGGCGACTATGCGACCGCACGCGTCTCCGTTCCGGCCATTCGCCAAGATCGAATCTACGATCCCGCCCTTGCCGGAAAGTACATCAGTCCCATGCACCCGCAGGTAATACGTGATCAACCGGGTGCTTGCCCAATCGGTGGCATGGATTTGATCCCCACTTCAAAGCTCGGTTACGCCAGCGAGCCTTTGCCGAAACAGCAGATCGTCACGGTTCCCCGCGATGCGGTGCTGATGACGGGCGAGAACAGCGTTTTGTATGTTGAGACGGAACCCGGTCGATTTGAAATTCGCCGGGTCACGGTGGGGCCGATGACGGACGATCGAGCCGTCATCCTGGAAGGTATGTCGGCGGGTGAAACGGTTGCGACGAACGGCAACTTCTTGATTGACTCGCAGATGCAGCTTGCAGGAAATCCGTCGTTGATGGACCCGAGCAAAGCGGCCAGCTATCCGCCAGGGCCGCTAGAACTGCCCGACGGTGATCCGATCGTATTGACCGGCGATGGTGCCGAGCAATTTGACCGAGCATACGCCGCCTACTTTGTAATTCAGAAAGCTTTGGCCGCCGACCAGAGTCCTCCGCCGCTTGAGCTGAAGAAGCTGGATGATTCGCTGGGCAAGTTGACGAGATTGGCGGCCGTTCCCGACGAGGCCCAGAGTCATCTGCAAAGTGCCAAGCAATCGCTCGCGCGAATGCAAGGTTCGTTGGAACAGGTCCGAAAAGCCTTCCGGCCGCTCAGTCATTCGCTTCTTCGTGCGGCAACCATCGTGCGTGGCAAGGAAACGGCAACGAAACTCGTTCACATGTATTGCCCGATGGTTCCCGGCGGTGGTGGCGATTGGATGCAACCTGAGGGCAAACTGGTCAATCCATATTGGGGCAGCGAAATGCTTTCCTGCGGTGAGACGGTGAAGGAGTTGGGAGTGAAGGAGGTGGGAGTGAAGGAGTTGGGAGTGAAGGAGGTGGGAGTGAAGGAGTTGGGAGTGAAGGAGTTGGGAGTGAAGGAGGTGGGAGTGAAGGAGGTGGGAGTGAAGGAGTTGGGAGTTGGGAGTGTACAGACGGGCGATGATGCGTTGCATGGAGAATTGAAATGAATGAGCGAATAAGGTCACACCGCGATTTGATCGTTTACCAAAAGTCTTTTGCGGCAGGGAAACGGATTTTTGAATTATCGAAAGCGTTCCCTCGTGAAGAGATGTACTCGTTAACGGATCAGGTACGTCGTTCATCGCGGAGTGTGAGTGCAAACATCGCTGAAGCATGGCGAAAGCGACGCTACGAAAAGCACTTTTGTAGTACGATGAATGTTGCCGAGGCAGAAGCCGCCGAAACGCAGGTTTGGATTGAGTACGCATCCGCGCATGGCTACCTCGACCCGGAAACAACAAAACAGGTCATCGAGTTCTACGACGAAATTTTGCGGATGATCGTCGCGATGATTCATGGTTCGTCGAAGTGGTGCATCGACTTTAAGCTGGGAGTGGGGGAGATGGGAGTGAAGGAGGTGGGAGTGAAGGAGTTGGGAGTGGGGGAGATGGGAGTGAAGGAGGTGGGAGTGAACTACTTTGATGCGAACGACTGCCCCATACTCGATCAACAACTTCTCCTAGCTCCCACCTCCTCCACTCCCAACTCCTTCACTCCCAACTCCCCTTCTCCCAACTCCCCTTCTCCCAACTCCCCTTCTTCCAACTCGGGGCGAAGCGATGCTTGACGCAACCATTCGCTTCTGCGTTAAAGAACCCTGGCTGGTCGTGATGTTGACGATTGGCGTCACGGTCTTCGGCTGGATCAGCTACAATCGCGTTCCGATTGATGCAATTCCAAACATCGGTGAAAACCAAGTCATCGTGCTGACCCCTTGGCCGGGTCGCTCGCCAAAAGACATCGAAGATCAGGTCACGTACCCACTAAGCGTGTCGCTGCTGGCGGTGCCGGGAGCCGAATCGGTTCGCGGCAAGAGCATGTTCGGATACAGCTTCGTTCAAATCACGTTCAAGGAAAGTGTCGACTTCTACTGGGCACGCAGCCGAGTGTCCGAACAGCTCGGCACTGCTGCTGCCCAGCTACCCGATGGTGTCGTCCCCCAACTTGGCCCCGATGCGACCGGGCTTGGGCAAGTTTTCTACTACGTGCTGGTTCCTCCCGAGGACGGCATGAGTCTGGCTGACCTCCGGAGCCTGCAGGATTTTGTCATCAAGTATGACTTGCAGGCCGTCGAGGGCGTCAGCGAAGTCGCATCAATCGGCGGCTATGTTCGCCAATATCAAATGGAAGTCGATCCGGACAAACTTCGCTTTCACGGCATCCCGCTCGATCAAGTCGTGAACGCCATACGCGGCAGCAATCTCGATGTCGGAGCCAAGACCGTTGAAACCGGCGGGATGGAGTTCATCGTTCGCGGCAAGGGCCTTCTCGGGAGCGATGGTGATACCGAAAAGACGATCCGCGACATTGAGCAAGCTGTCATTATGCAGCGTGACGGCGTACCGGTCAGGGTTCGCGACATTGCCGCCGTGCAACTCGGGCCGGACTTTCGCCGCGGTGCACTCGACTACAACGGGGCCGAGGCGGTCGGTGGCGTGATCGTGATGCGATACGGCGAGAACCCGCGAGCGGTCATCGAACGAGTCAAAGATAAGATCACCCAAATCGAACCTTCCCTTAAAGGCGTTACGATCAAGGGCATCTACGATCGCACGGGTCTGATCGACGAAACGGTGGCAACGCTTTCTACCGCACTACGGGATGAAATTCTCATCACCGCAGTCGTCATTCTGCTGTTCCTGTTGCACATCCGCAGCAGCCTCATCGTCGCCGTTACGCTTCCCATTGCCGTCTTGCTGTCGTTCATCGCTATGAACGTGTTTGGCGTTGGAGCGAACATCATGTCGCTGGCGGGAATCGCGATAGCAATTGGAACGATGGTCGATATGGCGATCATCGTCAGCGAGAACATCTATCAGCACTTGGCGGAATGGGAGTCGGGAGGTGGGAGTGAAGGAGGTGGGAGAAGGGGAGTTGGGAGTGAAGGAGGTGGGAGTGAAGGAGACGGGAGTGAAGGAGACGGGAGTGAAGGAGACGGGAGTGAAGGAGACGGGAGTGAAGGAGACGGGAGTGAAGGAGACGGGAGTGAAGGAGACGGGAGTGAAGGAGACGGGAGTGAAGAAATGGAGCTTCGGAGGTCCCCTACTCCCAACTCCCCTTCTCCCAACTCCCCTACTCCCAACTCCCCTTCTCCCAACTCCCCTTCTCCCAACTCCCCTACTCCCAACTCCTTCACTCCCAACTCCCCTTCTCCCAACTCCCCTTCTCCCAACTCCTTCACTCCCAACTCCCCTTCTTCCAACTCCCGACTTCCCAGCTCGCGTAGCGACGTCATCTACGATGCGGCGGCGGAAGTTGCGCCCGCAGTTCTAACCGCTGTCACCACAACCATCGTCAGCTTCCTGCCGGTGTTCTTTTTGACGGGTCGCGACTACAAGCTGTTCGCACCGTTGGCGATGACCAAGACGTTTGCCATATCAGCAGCATTGATTGCAGCGGTGACAATCGTTCCCACGCTGTGCCGATTGATGCTTCGCAGTGCGAACTATCGAAAGCGAACCGCGTTGCTGGCAGCGTTCGCGGGTGCAGCATTGTTCGGCCTAACCGCGTTTTTCATCTGGGGTCATCACGTCGTCGATGAGTTTGACTTGCCGCTATCGGCAGTGACGGCGACAGCAGCAGTACAGGGCGCGGTAGCGGGTTGGATGTTGACTCGTGAACGTGTGCGACCGATGCATGAGAACATCGTCAGCCGTTTTATCGTCAGAGTCTATCGACCAACGCTTTCGCTTTTCCTGCGGCACAAGCTGGCGTTCGCAAGTCTGCCGGTTGTGATCGTGATCGCAGGAACTGTCTGTTGGCAAGGGCTTGGCTTGGATCCCAAATGTCAAAACTGCCAGTTTGAGAATCCGACTGACCGAGTCGTTTGCAAAGTATGCGACGAACCGTTGTTGTCATATCTCAGGCCATTGGAAATTGCAACCGAGTCTGTGGGAACGAATCTTAACGAGCTTCCTGGTTACGCCCGTTTGAAAGTGGATGCGAAAGGCCTTCAAACCGACGACTGGATCGCACTGGATGAGGGCAGTTGGTTCTACATGCCAACGCTTTACCCGGCGGCCAGCTTCAGCCAGTCGATGCAGATACTGCAAACGCAGGACGCGTTGATCGGCCAAATCCCAGAGGTCAAGGACGTTCTAGGCAAGATCGGTCGGATTGATTCGGCTCTCGATCCGGCACCCGCCGCGATGGTCGAAACCTATGTCATGCTGAAACCTCGCGAGCAGTGGCGACCTGGCGTGACGGCCCGCGAAGTTTGGGATGAAATCAACCGCGTTGCCACGCTGCCGGGAGTGACGCCCGCTTCGCCACTCCAGCCCATCGAAGGCCGCGTCGTGATGCTGCAAAGTGGCATCAAAGCTCCGATGGCGATTCGGATTTACGGAGATGACTTGCAAACGCTTGCCGATGCAGCGCTGCAGGTGTCCGAACAACTCAAACAATCGCCCTACGTCAATTCGGGAACGGTCAATCCCGACATCGTGTTGGGCAAGCCGTACATCGAATTCACCGTTGATCGCGAAGCCGCATCGCGGTACGGCATGTCGGCTCAGATGGTCAACCAGGTCATCGAAACCGCACTCGGCGGGATGAACCTGATCAATACGGTCGAAGGTCGAGAGCGTTATCCCGTCCGCTTGCGTTACAACCGCGATCTGCGAGAGCGAATCGAACAACTCGATCGTTTGCCAGTGGTCACGCACAGCGGAGCCGTCGTTCCGTTGGGTGAGCTGGCAAAGCTAGAAACGACGTGGGGACCGGGTGCGATCAACAGTGAGAACGCTCGCTTGATTGCTCACGTTTCCTTTTCCTCCAATGGTGCGATCGGCGATCTGGAATCGATATCGGCGATTGAGGAGCAGTTGCGACTGGCACAGTTGGGAGGGGGGAGTGAAGGAGGGGGGAGTGAAGGAACGTTATCTCCCACCTCCAAACTACACCTTCCGCCTGGCTACTCGATCGAAGCTGTTGGCAGTTTTCGCAATCAAATTGAAGCCAACAATCGGCTGATGTGGTTGGTGCCGCTGGTCATTGTCATCAACTTGCTGGTCATCTATCTGCAATTCCGTCACGTCCCCATCACGCTGGCCGTGTTCGCTGGAATCCCCGTCGCCTTTGGCGGCGGCATGATTCTATTAGCGATAAACGGAGCGGAAATGAATACCGCGATTTGGGTCGGGTTCATTGCCCTATTCGGCATCGCAGTCGACGACGGCGTCGTGATTGCAACCTATCTCGATCAAGTCTTCACGCGACGACGGTTGAACACGATTGCCGACATTCGGGCGGCAACGATCGACGCTGGAGTCAGACGGATTCGGCCTTGCCTAATGACAACCGCAACCACGCTTGTCGCACTCGTTCCCGTTCTGATGGCGACTGGCCGAGGTGCCGACGTTGCCCGCGCGATGGCCCTGCCTGTGTTCGGTGGCATGGCCGTCGAAATCGTCACCCTATTTGTCGTGCCCGTCGTCTATTGCGGCTTCAAAGAATTCAAGATGCAATTCGGTCTAGCAGATCACCATTGGGCAGATCACCATTCGGCAGGCACCGAGGACACACCACCGGAGGACTTGGCTACCCAGATGAAGCGACTTCAATGATAAATGGTCGCCCTAACTCATCCTCGCAATCGTCGATTATCAGATCGCCGTCGTCTCCCTCCTCTAGGAACTCGCTTCGGCACGCAAATAGTTTGTCTGCTGACCAACCGAACATGTCATATTCGTATCGTACCCGTGGAGCGAGTTCCTGTGCTTTAGCATGTAGAGCCACGATCGTTTGCCCCCTATTGGTGATCGGCTACCTGTTGCATCTGAACATGAGACGTCTCCACAGCGACATGATGACGGAGAATCACGTGTACGTGATACGCATCTTCGTCTAAATTTAGCAGCCATCTTTTTCCGAATGTGCTACCCTGCCAATCGGTGCTTTCTACCGATGAACTCTGGGAAGCCGAGCTTTCGAACTTTCGACAGGCGATGATTATGTAGCCGATACCGTCTGATCCGGATGAACGGTGACGGGATGAATGGCGAAGGCGGAGGTTTTCGTCACCTTCACCAGCATCCTCTTAGCACTCCTCCCAAAACGTTTGAGAGTTCCGGTCGTGGAAGTCCTGCACTGGAAAGAGGATCGAAACTTTACAGATGTTTCCGAATACGATCGAAACCAACGTTGATTTCGCTCGCCAATAATTTTAGCGAGTCATAGACTTCGTCGGCCGTTTCGTCGACTGCACCTTTGAGGGCTGTATAGCGTTGGTCTAGGGAATCGAGTTTTTCGTCAATTGCTTCCCATTGATCCTGTAGTTCCTTTTTGCCGAGATTCATTTGAACCTTCAACTCATCGCGTTCATGTTTCAGTCCACGGATTAATTCCGCGACCAATTTGTCTTGACTACTCATTTTGGTGGCTCCCTATTTCGTTACGTTTAGAATTGCGCCGTTGCAATGTGCTTGTTTCTGAAACGCAATTCCTGTTCCGTCAATTCAATCGGACGACGCTATGAAAATTCTCAAAAACCAACGGTGTTGCCTGTGACACCGACGCACCGTTGTCTCAGAGACTGTCCGCTGGTGCGCACTCGGTGTTCGTATCTTGTATTATCTGCAGATTGAAATAGCGGCATTGGACGAGGCCAGGCGTTAACCCTCCCCACCGGTTGTTTGAATGGATGGTCTATTGCGGTATCCATTTTTGACGCCCTAAGCTGCGGCTGGAAGCCACAGCCAGGTAAGATCCTTCCCCTCCTTCTTCATTGCGACGAAACATTGCCCTAAACGCGGCTGCCGAATCCCACGTCAAGCAAGTGGGGGGATGCATCAATGCCCAAAGGACGCCCATGGCAATCGTCGGCGAGAAGAAATTGGAATAGGGCATGGCTGTGTTCGGCAATCGATCGCCATTCTAGCGACGTTTGAGATCACAATCGATTCAAGTGCAATGAACTCAAAACCCCATCGGCCACGAGACGAACGATGTCAATCGTTGAAACCATGCCCAACAATTTGCCGTCCTTTCCGACCACAGGGATATGATGCACTTGGTGATCGACCATTGATTTCGATAAATCCAGAAGTGAATCGTCCAAAGAAGCCGTAATCGGCTGCGTCGTCATCGCAGAGGAAACATCGTCGCTGCCAAAGGACTCTCGAACGAGTTGTGTTACCCAGTACGCATCCTCATAGCGTGGGAACGAATCTTTCAAGGTGGTCGCGGTGTCTTGAATCAGACGCAGGAAATCGTTGAGAGTCAGTATCCCTTTCAAATAGCCCCCCTCGTCGACAACGGGTAGGGCGGAAACGTGATTCTCTCGCATTCGATCGACTGCATCCGTGATCGCGTCCGATTCTAAGACTTTGACCGGATGCCTCTGCATCACACTTTGGACTTGGGTTGATGACTCGGTTTTCGTGATACTCATCCTGTTAACCTCCGAATTGGAAACGAGCAATCGGCGTGCCGGAACTAGATTTGCTTGTTACATCGAATCAGGCGGTCCCACCGAGAGTATGGTGCTTACGGTCAAGACCGCCGTTTTCGCTTTGAGGTTTTACTGTGTCTCCATTGTTTGGCTTTATTCGCGGCTGCCGTTGTCGGATGTTTCGTTGCAAGGTGGCTGATTCAACAGGTCTTGAATTGAGTGGTGGCCGCCTACTCGCTGCATCATTGGTGCTTCGCCGTGTGCTAATCCGATCGGGAATTGCGAATTCCGCACAGTCATCGATCGGTATCCTTCTGCCTCCGTCGGTTGCTGCGGTCTTGGCCAACCTAGCTGTTGCTTTCGCTGGAAAAACAGTGGTGAATCTGAACTACACATTCAAGAACGACCGAGCGCAGCATTGTGTCACGCAGTGTGCGATCACGCACGTATTGACCAGTCGGCGATTCCTGAAGCGACGACCATTTGAGCTTTCTGCCGAAATGATTTTCGTGGAGGATTTGGCAAAACTTGCGACTTGGTGGGATCGACTGTTGTGCATCGCTGCGGGCTACCTTCTTCCCGTTACGATGCTCGGTCGAATGCTTGGCCTAGACAAGAATTCTGACGACGATCTAATGGCCATTCTATTCACGTCGGGCACAACCACACTGCCCAAGGGAGTGATGTTGTCGCATGGAAACATCGACGCCAGTCTGAATGCGATTCGGAATTTATACCGAGTAAATCGTGACGATGTAACGATTGGTATCTTGCCTTTCTTTCACGCCTTTGGTTATTCCGGCACATTGTGGTTGCCGCTCGTAACGGATATGGCAGCAGTCTACCACGTTGATCCATTCGGATCCAAGGAAATTGGGAAGCTCGCCAGACGGTACAAAGCGACCGTGTTGTTTGCAACGCCAACCTTTTTGAAAATGTATCTACGTCGATGTGACGCGGATGATTTTGCAAATTTAGAATTGGCTATTGTCGGTGCTGAACGCCTTGATCCAATGTTGGCAAAATCGTTTAGTGAGAAATTCAAGGCAACGGCGGTTGAAGGTTATGGAACGACCGAAACGTCGCCATGGATATCCGTCAACGTACCTGCTTCTCGAACGTTGCAAAAGGGAGTTACCGGAGATAGGTCAGGAACGGTCGGTCGGCCCGTGCCGGGAGTGCAAGTAAAAGTGGTGGACCCCGAATCGCAAGTGGAACGCCCGATCGGATGTGAGGGGTTGTTGCTGGCTCACGGCGCCAACGTCATGCTAGGGTACTGGATGCAACCCCAAATGACAGCAGAAGTCCTACACGATGGTTGGTACAACACAGGCGACTTTGCCAAACAAGATGCGGACGGTTTCATCACCATCACCGGGCGTCAAAGCCGCTTTTCAAAACTGGGCGGCGAAATGGTCCCGCACGAAGCGGTGGAAAACGCAATCAACCAAATTGTAGCCCCCAACGCGGACGAAGGCTTGCAATACGCGGCGGTTACCGCGATCCCCGATACCGCGAAGGGAGAACGTCTGATTGTGATTCACACACCACCAATCAAATACTCGCCCACTGAAATTGTTCAACAGTTGACTGAAAATGAGTTTCCACCGCTATGGATTCCCAAGCCAGCCGATTTTATCGAAGTGAATGAATTGCCGATGACCAGTATGGGAAAGATCGATTTAGGAGCGTTAAAACAGATTGCGACAACTTGTGGTCGCTTCGCCGAAAAATAGATTCAAACGAAGCGATCACGGTTGTAGATTGGTGGCCCCACCGAGGGGATGGTCCGTTTGGAACACCCCTTGGCTCATTGGTTTCATTTTCCATCCCAAACCAATGAACGCCCCGCATTGTCAACCGCAGCACCGAATCGTTGCATGCTGGCATCGTCGCGATGGTTGTCGGCCCGCCTACACGTCGTCGTTTCACATCGATTCGAAACGAGGCAAAAGACATGGACAACTTGGCGATGAAACGTGCAATCGCCAAGCGAAGTACATTGAGGGAATGGATCGGTGGCAATCTCGGTACACGCATCACGACGACCTATCCGTCGGTCTACTTATCCAACCCCAATTCACGAGCAGAGATACTGTCACTCTCGTTACCAGATTCGTCAAACACCGCTTCATCATGGGCTAAGTCGACATCAGGCGTGCCTTTTCAACTAACGGCAAGCTTGCCACTCCGGCGGTTCTCTCCAGTAGATCGCGACACTGAAACCGCAAAGGCGATCGTGCTCCAGGTTGGATCACGATTTGGCGTGACTGGAGCGAGATACAGGCAGTGGTAACGGAAGCCGAGTCAATGGGAAACCTGAATAGATGTGGGTAAACCTAAGGGATGGCCCCCAAGTCCGTTGGAGGAACGGAATCGGAGTTTGGAAATACACTATTTCCAAACCGAACTGGGCAAACCAATAGACCGTTGCTGACCCCCGGACAGTCGTTGCTGGTACCAGAAAGTTGATTCAAAGGTTGGCGCTAGTTTACGCAGTACTTTGGTGGCCTCGGTATATGGGCCGCAACCGCTGTCAAATTGAATTGGTTGGCTAAGAAATGGAGATCCCACGATTCGAATGATGGACAATGATTCAAGGTTCACGTCGAAATTCAAAGGGGAGCTCAAAGACAACGGCGTGAAATCAATGATGACCGCGATCCGGGCAGCGAATGGGAACACTTTTCAAGAAGAGGGTTCTCTTGTGCTCTAAATCGGAGATGGCCAACCGAATGATATTCTTTGGCAAGCAAATTCTCGGCCATGCAACGATGGAATACTCAAGACGTCCGGCGCAAACAACCTAAACATTTTGTTCTGGCAAATCGCAAGAGGGCCTGTGTCTCGTGCGACGAGAGTATATGCTATCGGAGCCAGTCAACGCGGCTACAATTGGCATCTCCGAGATTTCGACTGACGGCCGATCGGCAGCAAAGCAAAACAGCGACCAAAAATCCGTGCAATTCCAAGACTTGATGGCCACTGAATCTAACAATCCGACTAGCGATTTCAACGGAGACCCGCTACGTTTGTCGCCCTTTGAACGCTACATGATATGCGATGAGCGACTTGATTGTTATTCCATGTGTGTGCCCATTCGTTGGACCGTCCAGGGCAAACCGCAACGCGAACCTTTTCGCATTGCTTTTCGTGAGGCGATTCTTTGGCATCCTATGCTGCACAGCCTAGTGGATCGCAAGGTTTGGCGAATTAATCACAAGGCCATCGCTGAAGTTAAGATCTTTTCCGATGGCGAAACGCCAACGGCTGCCGATCGCAAAGTCGATGTTTTTAAAGGTCCCACCATTCGCTGCAACGTCGTCGAGCAAGGTGAGGAAACATCGATTGAGTTCATGTTTCATCATGCTGCCACCGATGGGGTTTCGTTTATGGAATTCTGTGGCGATGTGTTTGCAAATTACGCCGTGGCGATCGGAAAACTTGATCGCACGAAACTTCGTCGGCCTCATCAAAAATACTTGTCTCGCCGCGCTGAAGTGGATCGAGCCATCCCCGAACCCGTGGACCGGATGACGGCATTCAGGTTTACTGCCATGGAATCTCTGAGGTTTTTCACTCGTCGCGCGGAAATGGTCGCGGGGGATATTGCCCGAGACTCCAGGCAGAGAGTACAGTGTGGCGATATCCGAATACTCGACGCACCGTTTGATATGGCCCAAAGCAGTCAAGTCCGGGCGGCGGCCAATGAAGCGGAGGTGTCGTTGAACGATTGGGCGATTTTATCGTTACTGCGAGTGATCGCAAAATGGAACGACCAACACCTTGTGGGATCGCGTCGTAGTTGGTTAGTCGCAAACATGCCTGTTTTGCTTCGACCAAGGCAAGCGGTGCGAATGAGTGCGGCGAACATGATAGGCTATGGATTCCTATCGCGACAACGTGATGCGATCGACGATTGGGATTCTGCCTTGCAAACGGTCGCCGAGCATAGTCGCTTCATTCAGCGATGGAAGATTGGTGCAATGTTCTTGGACGGAGTGGCGATGGCCGATCGAATCCCCGGGGGACTTTATGCTGCGACTCGTGCAACTCGTCCAGCCAGCTGTGTGGTAACCAACCTTGGGGATGTTCCGCGGCGATTCCGCACCAAATTGCCACTAAACGAGGATGGCTTGACCATTGCAGGTGATCTTACTTTGAAACGAATCAGTGGTGCTGCACCGCTGCGACCGGGAACCCACGTCACCACGTTGATTAACACGACGGGCGGCCGAATCAATCTATCGCTACGAGTGATGCCGGAGATTCTTTCGCAACAAGCCGCCTTTCAACTTGTTGCGAGGTGGAAGGAAGAGATGATGGTTCATTCATGAGCACAAAAAGACCCGCTAACACTGACCAAAGGCACCGTTGGCCAAGCGTGACGGTTCGTTGGGGCAGCTTGATTCTTGCGTTTGCTGTGTTTCCGATTGTCATGCTCGGAGCAATTCGAGCGTGGGAAAACAGTGGCACGAAAGTTGAAGATTGGTTGCCAGCTGGATTTGAGGAAACGGAGACACTCTATCAGTTTTATCAGCGATTCGGCAGCGATGAATTGCTGATGATTGGTTGGGATGGTGCAAAGCTTGGTGATCCCAAGATCGAGCGTTTACGTGAGGTCCTGCTCGCGGCTGATCCGCTCGATCGTAACCACCGTGTTTTTTTTCGCGACGTTTGGACTGGTGATTCCATTCTCGAGCAAATGCAAGCCCCACCACTTGCTTTGTCCCGACGTCAAGCCATGTCACGTATGTTCGGTTGGATTCTTGGTAAAGAAGAAACGACAGCGATGCTTGCACTGGTCTCCGACGCCGGAATGGCAGACCGGCATTCCGCCATCGACTTTGCCCGACGAAGTGCGTCAAGCGTTTTGGAGCTACCCATCGACGAAATCCATTTCGCTGGATCCACGATCGAAACGGTCGCGATTGACGAAGCGAGCCAATCGTCACTTCTACGATTGAATGGCTATTCCTTCTTGGTGTGTGTCGGACTATTGATGATATGCATGCGTCGGATTTGGTATGCATTGGTGATTTTTGGAATCGGTCTCTACAACGAGCAAGCGTCGATGGCGCTGATGCACTACAGCGGCACGCAAATGGATAGCATCTTACTGTTGACCGCCAATTTGGCCTTGGTGCTTAGCGTGTCGGCCGGCATTCATATGTACGGCTACTATCGCCATGCGTGTCAGCAAGCGGGTGACGAAAGTCCAGCATGGGTCGCGCTCCGAACCGCGTTCAAGCCAACATTGCTTGCGGCCATCACGACGGGGATTGGCTTTGGGTCTTTGGCGATTAGCCAAATCGTACCCGTCCATAAATTCGGGCTCTATACAGCGATTACGGCTCCCACGGCTGTGCTTTTGACACTTTGGTACTTAGCGATGTACTTTCCTGCAAGCCGGAAAGGCCTTTCGGGGAGAGATGTTCCAAGCGTCCATGTGTCGTTGAATCCAGGCTCGCTTGCTGCCAACGAGTCGCCCAAAGAGTCCGCCGCTCGGTGGCGTTGGATGAGTTATTGGCCGATCATTCTGTCGTTTTTTTTCGTGCTAGCGGTCGTGGGAGCGTACAACGCCCGTCGCTTAAGGATTTCGACTGGGATGCACGACCTTTTTCCAGACGACGCAAAATTGCTTGGCGACTACGCATGGATCGAGCAACGCATCGGGCCGCTGGTCCCGGTTGAAATCGTCGTCGAAGTTCCCCTTCGAGATGATCGTGAAATAGTGGATGAACTTCGTTGGGTAGCGGAATTGCAACGACAACTGAGGGGCTGTGAAGCAGTCGGCAGCTTGATTTCAGCCCTGAACTTCACACCTCCGATCCCGCCTGACCAAGTGCGACAATCGGTTGGTGATATTGCCTACCGAACCGGCTGGTCTTCAGGAGTCAACCAGTCGCTTGACCGCTTTGAGTCGCTGCGGTTTTTGCGACAAGAATCACACCAACGACTTTGGCGATTGACTGCTCGCGTGGAAGGATCCATAGAACAAGACTACTCGGCGATCATGAGTGAACTTAAAGCCATTACTGCAAAAACTCTCAAAGAGGCCGCCGATCCTGACGTTTCGTTTACGATTAGCGGTGGCGCCCCCTTGGCCGCAAAGACCCAGCAGCGGCTATTGAGTGATCTGACCTTCAGTTATTTTACAGCCTTGCTGTTGATCGCAATCACCTTGGCGATTGTCTTGCGTAATCCGATCGGGAGCATTTTGGCGATGTTTCCAAACGTCATTCCCGCGCTGGGCGTATTCGGCTTGATGGGAGCGATGGGTTGGAATGTTGAAATTGGCGGCGTGATGACTGCCAGCGCCGTGTTGGGAATCGGCGTCGATGATTCCATGCACTTAATCATGGCTTTTCGCGATTCGTTCGCTCGCCATGGTTCTCATCAACAAGCTGCGATCGAAAGCCTACGAACTTGTGCGCCGGCAATGTCACAAACCACTTTAGTATGTGGACTCGGAATGCTGGTCTTTGCGCTGAGTCCCTTCGTGCCGATTCAACGCTTTGCTTGGCTGATGGCTTCACTACTTTCGGTAGCATTGTTGGCCGACTTGGTCTTATTGCCAGCAATTCTTTACAGTCCATTGGGGAAATTCTTTCTTCTCCAAAAAACGAGACGGACCGCTGGGACACGTTAACGATAAGATAGCATGGGCAATTTTGCCGCTCTGCCGCGGTTAAACGACGTGGTTTTGGTAGTTTGCGAACGATAGGGCAAATCGTAGATTGACAGTGGGTTGCTACTCGATATATTACGAGAACCTAGACAGAAGGGGGGGGTCGAGATCACATCTGGGTGGTACACCTTTTCTCCCGTTCTGTTGATCGCCCGCCTCACATCAAGTCTGCCACAACACTTCAAATCTGCACCGGGGTTTAACATGTCTTACGCGATTTCGGATTCGCTTTCACACCCTCCGTCGACGAACGAATCACCCTCTCGAAGCGAAATTGCACTTGCGAATGCCCGCCAAAGCATTGCAGGTGGCGACAGCAGCTCGATGCGGGTATTATCATACCACCTGCCCTTGGTCGCCGAGCGTGGTGAGGGAGCACGCGTATGGGATGTGGATGGAAAAGAGTATCTCGATCTCAATATGGCATACGGGCCACTCTTGTTTGGGCATTGCCCTCAGCGGGTGATTGATAGTGTTGTCAAGCAGATCAGCACAAGCGGATCGCAACTTGGCTTTCCGACCGAGATAAGCGCTCGCGTCGCCTCAAAGATCAAGCAGCTTTATCCGGGTATGGAATTGATGCGGTTCGCAAATTCCGGCACCGAGTCCTGTGCGGCGGCAGTTCGGTTAGCACGTGCTTACACCGGCAAGAACGTTTTGGTGATGTTCGAAGGCCACTACCATGGTTGGAGCGACGCGGTGTTCAACAAATACCATGCTCCGCTCGACGCATTGCCTGAAAAGGGTTATGGACCGATCATCCCGGGGACACTTGGTCTTGCAGGCGCACCGAACGATGTCGTCGTCGTGCGTTGGAACGACATCGACGCCCTTGAAGCATGTTTCCGCGAATATGGTGATCGGATTGCAGCATGCATCATGGAGCCGGTGATGGGCAACTCGGGGGTTATCCCGCCAGCGGATGGTTATTTACAGGGAGTTCGCGAGATGACGCTGAACCATGATTCCTTGTTGATTTTTGACGAAGTGATCACCGGTTTTCGAGTCGCGGCCGGCGGAGCTCAAAGTCGCTACATGGTTCAGCCCGACATCACGGTGATCTCCAAGGCACTCGGATCAGGTTATCCCGTCGGTGCTTTTGGTGCGTCGCATGAAATGATGTCAATGATCACGGAACAAAAACTTTTCCATGGCGGCGTCTTTTCTGGAAACGCGGTGGTCATGGCTGCGGCTGAAGCGGCGATGGACACGATTCTTGAGAGCCGGGAAACCATGTATCCTTACATGGAAGGGCTAGCAACCAAACTCGCCGATGGACTGAGAGAGATCTTTGGCCGCCTGAAGATTCCTCATTTGGTTCAGAACGTCGGACCACTGCTTGGTCTGTTCTTGACCGATGGCAAGATTGAGAAAGTCAACGAGTACCGCGACGTGCGAAAACATTGTCAATTCGACAAGTACATTCACTTCCAACATCACATGCAAAACAGCGGCGTTTACTTCCACCCCAACCAGTTTGAGCCAATGTTCTTGTCGACTGCTCACACTGCCGACGACATCGACATGGCGCTGGAGCGATTTGCGGATGCTGCTGCGAAAACCTGCTGCAAGTGAACTGAGTGCCGAACCGATTCTGTCGGCCGCTGAGAACTACTCGGGCGAAATGCACGCGATTGACACG
Source organism: Novipirellula aureliae (assembly GCF_007860185.1). Lineage (NCBI taxonomy): Bacteria > Pseudomonadati > Planctomycetota > Planctomycetia > Pirellulales > Pirellulaceae > Novipirellula > Novipirellula aureliae. The sequence continues at coordinate 65,204 of NZ_SJPY01000013.1, read as the reverse complement.
GGAGTGCGTGTTGATGCGGTCGAGTTCGCCAGGGGTCGAGTTGCGTTGGGACGACTGCTAGCCAAACGTGGAATCGGTTACGGCGATCGGGTGGTGATGGCAGTGGCCAATGGTCCCCTATTTGCCGCCGCGCTCTGCGCGGTTCTGGCTCGTGGCGCATCACCGCTCATTTTACATGCGAAAACTCCTGCGGCAGAGATGCGTCGCTATGCCGAGCGATATGCGGCAAGAATGGTTTTTGGTGACGGCAGCAGCGAAACGGAGTATCGCGAAACGGGGCTGGAACCCTATCTAGTCGAAGCAGCGGATTGGGCCCGGTTGCTTTGCGCGAACGTGAAAATCGTCGATGAGTCGGCTGGCAATGTCTCTCTGGTTTTGCCTGGTGTGCCCCTTCACCCGACTTCGGGGACAACCGGACAACCCAAAGTAGCCCTGAGGCCCGGCCGACCTGCGATCGCGGAAGCAGCTCATTACATCGAAACCACAGGGATTCAAGCAAGCGATACGATTCTGGTCGCGGCTCCCCAGAGTCACGCTTATTGCTATGGGATGGGAACGATGGTGCCACTATTATGTGGAGCTTCAATCATTACGATGCGAGGATTTGAAGCGGGCTTGGTTCAATCGGCACTTCGTGACACCAACGTCACGGTCGTGCCAGCGGTCCCAGCCATGTTGGGTTCGTTGATGTTTGGAACCAGGGGCGATTTGTTTGCACGCGTCAACACCGTCTTTAGCGCCGGTGCGCCGCTCAACGAAAAAACGGCAAAGGCCTTCGCGAATAAGTTTGGTATTGCGGTTCGTCCGCTCTACGGAACGACCGAAACGGGCGGTATTGCGATCAGTCTACCCGGTTCCCAAGCGGTGGCAGGAATTTGCGTTGGTCCTGCGATGAAGGATGTCGAAGTCGATGTTCGCGACGATGGACAAGGTCTGGCACCAGGGCTTGGCATGACCTACGTCCGCAGTGAATCAATGATGACCGGCTATCTCGACGAGAACGGGCTGGATCAATCATTCGTGGTCGATGGCTGGTTCAAGACAGGTGATATTGCAAACCAGGATACCGAGGGCCGAATCTATCTACACGGCCGACAATCTGAAGTGATCAATGTTGCGGGAATGAAGGTAATCCCGAGTGAAGTCGAAAATGTGCTGCTTCGTATCTCGGGTGTGATTGAGGCAAAAGTCTATTCACGTGAGCATCGAACGGGATCCCAATCGGTACAAGCAGCAGTTGTTGCTCATGGGGTTGACGACGCGGATGTTCGGGCTCATTGCGAGAAGAACTTGGTGTACTACAAGCGTCCAAGTATGATTTCATTTGTCGAAGCGTTACCGCGCAACGCCACTGGCAAGATTGACATGGCCGCGTTGTCCAATCTGTAGTTTCGCCTCGGGTCCGACACAAATCCACACGTATCCGAGAACGTTAAACAACTCAAGGCCGAATTGCGGCATCGTTCTCCTCTCTTGAAAACTTAACCATGCGAATCGGAAACTGGCAACTTGACCTGATTAGTGGTGGTCGGTTTCGAATCGATGGCGGAGTCCTATTCGGGATCGTACCTCGGACGGTTTGGCAGAACGTTGCACCACCGGTGGACTCGCTGCATCGCACCATGGTCGACACCCATTGCATCGTCGCACGCGACGGTCAAAACGTCGTCTTGATCGACACCGGCTACGGAGGGAAATACTCGCCGCTGGATCGCAAAGTCAATGATTTGGAGCCACGCGAGCCAATCGTCGAAGGAATCGCAAGTCTCGGTATCAAGCCCGAGGAGGTGACCCATGTATTGTTTAGCCATCTGCATTTTGACCACGCTGGGGGGGCGACCCGATGGACGACCGATCGCCAGATCGTGCCGACGTTCCCAAACGCACGGCATTGGGTCCACCAGTGGGAATGGGAAGACGCGATGGGGCAAGCCAGCGAGATTCGAGCTGCCTATCCGATTCAAAACATTGGCCCGTTGGCCGAAGCGGGTTTAGTCGACGTCTTTCAGCACGACGGTGAATTGTTGCCAGGCTTAACCGCCCGACTCAGTGGCGGGCACACTCGCGGTCACACTTGCTTCTACTTTGAAGACGCGGAATCCTCGGTGCTGTTCATTGGAGACATCTGTCCTTCCGCCGCTCATGTTCGGCCCCAGTGGCACACAGCCTACGAGTTGTATCCGCTTCAAACCCGATCGGTGAAACCAAAAATTCTTGCCGATGCCGTCGAGCGGAGAACTTGGGTCGTTTGGAACCATGACATCGAGATTCCGGTTAGCCGAGTTGGTCGAGGACCCAAACAGGAATTCACGATTTATGATACAGCGACAGGGTTGTGAGATGGTGAAATGGTAGGGATCGAACGAAGCTCACCTCTTATTTTATTGAATCAGCCTCGCATCGGGCGACGCTTACGAAATGGGATTTTGGGACGCTAACGCCGCCTTCAGTCCTTCACGGGCGTCCGCGTTTTCAAACATTTCTCTTTGAGCAGCAATCTCTAATTTCAACGCCTCGTTCAATGGCAATTGACTCCCCTCTTCGATCAATCGCTCGGCTAGCAGTAACGCACATCGTGGACGTTTCAGCAACGATTTCACCGCCCGGCGCGTACGTCCATCCCATGGAGATGGCATCGACTCTTGGGACGCAAGTTGAAGTAACTCGGCAACACTGAACTGCGAAAAAACTTGAGCAAGTACTTGATATTCCTGCGGAGGCGCGGGGCGCTTGCGATTTTGTAGAATGACGTTGGCGACCTGATTCACAATACCAAGGTCAAAGTCACCCTCCACCAAGCAATGATCGGCAACCCCCAACTTCTCGGCAACCTTTCCGGACAACATGGCTCCATTGTAAATCATCCATTTTGCAAGTCCGGGGTCGATCCGACGAGGTAACCGTTGGGTACCGCCGCTACCAGGGCAAATCCCGAGCCCGGTTTCGGGTAACCCCAATGTTGTCGTTCGATTGACGATGATCCGGTGGCATGCCAGTGCCAATTCGAGTCCCGCGCCAAGTGTGTTACCGCCGGCCACAGCAATGATCGGTTTGGGCGAGGCAGCAATGAAATTGCATAGTGCGTGCAATTGTGCAGAGAATTGCTCGATGCGATGGAAGTCTTCCGCATCGGCCTGCCTGGCAAAGAATGCGAGATCGGCACCCGCTGCAAAGCACTTTCCTGATCCCGATAGCACAATAGAATCGATTCGCTGATCACGAACAATGTCGCTCAACATTGTCTTTAATGAATGGGCAATGGCCGGATTGATCGCGTTGTTTGGTGGGCGATTGAGAGAAATCCAAGCAGTATCGCATTGGAGACAGACGTCCAGGAACGGTTTAGGCGTGAATTTCATCTCATCGTTGGGTCGAAAGGATAGCGAGCGTCGTCGTTTGTCACGGTTCAAAACGCACCGGAGTAACGTTTGGGAAAATCCTGTTTGAGTATTTCTGCACGAAACGGGAAAGCACCCTTGCTATATTTGGGGGGTGGCGAACCCGCTTGACCAAGCCCTGTAATCGGAATAAACTTCCTAAACCATTGAGCGCAGATACCGCAGATCTCCGTACTTTACATTGGCCCATTAACACTACCGTCTGCTAACACGTGAATCGATATTTCTTAATCACCGGCGCCAGCGGATTGTTGGGCAGTTTTTTGATGCGGGATTGCCTGCGTCAGGGCTTACCCATCGCCGTCTTGGTTCGCAAAAGCCGAATCGAAAGCGCAAAAGGGCGAGTCGAGAGTATTCTTGCTGGCTGGGAGTCACGGCTAGGTTGCATTCTACCTCGTCCCATCGTGCTCGAGGGCGACATTTGCCAAAAGGACTTGGGATTGAGTGATTCAGCACAGCAATGGGTTGGTAAGAACTGTCACAGTTTGGTTCACAGTGCTGCGAGTCTTTCCTTTGAATTGGATGAAGAGACGAACGAGCCGTGGCGTTCGAATCTAGAGGGTACTCGAAACGCACTTGAGTTTGCTCGCAAGGTCGGTATCCGCAAGTTTCATCAAGTATCAACCGCCTACGTCTGTGGTCTGCGGACAGGCAAGATACTCGAATCCGATGTCGACGTTGGCCAATCGCTTGGGAACCCCTACGAAGAAAGCAAGCTTGCAGCGGAAAAGCTTGTCCGCACTTGGGAAGGGATCGATACGCTAACGGTTCACCGCCCAGCAATCATTGTCGGTGATTCACAAACGGGATACACAACGACCTATCATGGTTTCTATACACCGCTGAAGGTCGTTCACATGTTGGTCGGGAAGGTACCCGCATCCGAGATGAACGTTTTGTTCCTACTGCAAGCGTTGGGATTGACTGGCGAGGAGCGTAAGAACTTCGTACCGGTCGACTGGGTGTCATCGGTGATGACGCACATTTTGGCGGACGAGTCGTTGCACGGCCGAACCTATCATTTGACGCCAAGTAATCGCGTCTCGATCAACGAGATGACCGCAGTGTTGAGTGATGCGATCCAAAAACTCTCGATTCCTGCGTTAGAAAAAGCGAGTCCCGATTTGCTCGACAGCGAAGGGTTCGAAGATATTTTTCGGACGCAAATGGAGACCTACCAATCGTACTGGCGAGACGACCCTGAATTCGGCACAGCGAACACATTGGCGGCGGCCCCGGAGATTCCGTGTCCCGTCATCGATGGCGAAGTCATGTGGCGTTTGGCTAAATTTGCTGTCGAGAACAATTTTGGCTGGCCCATTTCCCGACCGGTGCCGGCACCTCTGGATGTTGGTACTCAGTTGCTGCAACGTGCGCGATCCGATCGCCCACTGATCAACGGCTACGCGATGGAGTCTCCTTTTTGCGCGGTACTGGAGGTCTCGGGTCCGGGCGGAGGCGAATGGACGTTACAGCGACAGGGTCCTCATTTGGCAGAATTGTTCGACGGTCGAGCGGACGAATCACTGCCACACGCGTACCTAAGTTCGCACACTTTCCGGCGATTAGCGTCGGGGGAAACCAAAGCGGCCGACGCGTTGCGAGTCGGCAATTTGGTCGTCCAAGGTGCCGGAAATTCGCTCGACACCGTCTTAGATTTTGTCGACCACGTCGCTCAACAATTGCCCAAATCCAATCCATCTTGATCCAAGATCCAAGGACGAGCAGAGAAAACTATGCCCGTTAATTCCCCCAATAGCATGAAGAAAATCCCATTGGCCATCGTAGGGATGGGGTGCCGGTTACCTGGAGCAGAGAATCTGCAAGAGTACTGGCAACTGATCAGCGAAGGTCGCTCGGCAATCGCCGAGGTACCTCCTGAGCTTCTGGATCAAGAGTTATATTTCGATCCCAAAAAAGGGGTGCGTAACAAGACCTACTCCAAGCTTGCCGCCCTTGTCAAAAGCAAGGAGTTTCGTCACGATCTCTGCCCGATCTCGCAAGAGCTGGTTGACGCCGTGGATCACTGTCACCTTTTGATGTGCCAAACCGCGCATCAAGCGTTGACAAACGGTGGCTTTGATCCGTTCAACTTACCAACTCGAAATGTCGCGGTTTACATTGGGCACGCTCAAGGAAGTGAACGGGCCGGGAACAACACGTATGGAACGATGATCGTTGAAGCAGCGCAATTTCTGCGTGAAGTGGATGAGTTTCAAACGCTGGCCCCAGCGATGCAAAACGCGATCATCAAAGAGTTGATTGCAGACGTTCAAACGCGGATGCCTGTGGTTTCGGACAAGACCCATTGTATCTCGGGTCATATGATCGCTGGGACGATCAGTAAGGGATTTGGGCTCACCGGCCCATTCTTGGCACTTAACTCAGCATGCGCATCCTCGCTACAGGCAATCATGATGGGGGCTCGGGCGATACAGTCCGGCCAAGTGGAAATGGCGATTGTCGGGGGGGCCTCGGATTGTAAAACCGATTCATTGGTGCTCTTCTCGGCGGCGCAGGCGATGAGTTCCACGGGAAGTCGTCCGTTCGACGTCGGCGCCGACGGATTGATCATGGGCGAAGGTTACGTCTGTATGGTCCTGAAAGCGCTCGAACGAGCGATCGCCGATGGCGACAACATTCAAGGGGTCATTTCCGGCATGGGAGTGGCCTCAGACGGTAAGGGCAAAAGTCTTTGGGCGCCTCGTAAAGAGGGGCAACTGAAGGCGATGCAACGCGCATACGAAAATGGTTTGGATCGAAGCAAACTTCAGTATATCGAAGCGCATTCGACCGCCACACAGCTTGGTGATGCCACCGAGATCAGCTCGATCAGCGAATTCCTAGCGGGAGCATTCGCCGACGGACACAAAATTCCTGTGACAAGCGTCAAGGCGAATATTGGTCACACCCTTGAAGCGGCTGGAATGTCAGGCGTGATCAAGTCGGTGCTTTGTATGCAACACGGAATCATCCCGCCAGCCATTAACATTCAAGAATTGAACCCCAAGATCGATTGGCAGAAGGCGCCGGTATACGTCCCCCAACAGCCCGAGGCGTGGCCAACGCAAGCGGATGGTTCGCCACGCCGTGCCGGTGTGAATGCTTTCGGAATCGGGGGACTGAACATGCACGTCGTTGTGGATGAGTACGTGCCCAAAGCTGCCCAACTCGCATTAGCATCCGCGCCACGACTTGGCGCTAGTGGTATTCCAACGACGGTGACTCCCGGAAGCGACGAGGCGAGTCTCGCGATCATCGGCATGGGATGTGTTGAACCAGGCGCGTTGAATCATCACGAGTTCTGGAAAATGCTCAACGAAGGGACCGACCCGAAATGCAAGGCCCCCAAGGAACGCTTGCCGCATGAGCTCTATGTTTTGAACGATGGTTTCAAACCCCACCACACGCCGACCACGTTTGGGGGCTTCATCACGAATTTCGAATACGATTGGCGGCGACACAAGGTTCCGCCCAAGCAAGTGCAACAGGCCGACCCGCTGCAATTCATGCTGTTGACTGCGGCGGACGAAGCGATCACCGACAGCGGCTACAACGAAAAACCGTTCGATCGTACCCGAACGGGTGTAATCATGGGAACAGAATTCGGTGGTGATTTTAGCTCTCAGCTACAATTGGCTCTGCGGATTCCTGAGATTCAACGGATCGTTCGGCGTTCGCTGGCCGCGCGTGAAATCCCCGCAGATCAAATCGCGGTGGTCGAGAAGAAGTTCGCTGAGGTGTTGCTCGGCCACTGGCCCGCCCTGATCGACGAGAGCGGTAGTTTTAGTACCAGTTCATTGGCATCACGGATCACCAAGACATGGGATTTAATGGGAGGCGCGGTCACGATCGATTGTGGCAGCGCTGCGCCGCTGGCCGCATTGAACTTGGCCTCCGACATGCTGCTCGCCGGCGACACCGACATGATGATTCTGTGTGCCGGACAGCGAAGTATGGGTGCGACCGCTTACGAGATGTTTGCAGCAAGCGGAATGTTAGATACTTCTTCGAATCCACGAGCCCCCTTTGACCGCGACTTTGCTGGGATTGTACCCGGCGAAGGGGTCGCGGTTGTGATCCTGAAGCGTCTTAAAGATGCTCGTCGCGATGGTGACAAAATTCATTCGATCATTCGCGGCACTGCCGCGGCTCATCAAGACGATTGGGGTGACGCGCTGAAGTTGGCGATTTCACGCTCATGTGAAGTGGCGAAAGTCAAACCAGATGATATTGCAATCTGGGAATCGGTCGGGTCGGGGCAGCGTGAGTCCGACGAATCGCTAGCCGCTGCCTTCATTGCATCGCAAACCCTCAATCGTGAAAAGCCGGCGCTAATCGGTTCCGTGTCGAGCCAATTCGGGCACAACGCGGGCGGTGTTGCGATGGCTTCATTGATCAAGGCATCCTTGTCGCTCGAATCGGGCGAAATGCCTGGGACCACAGGATTGAATACTCCGATGCCGATCTTTGAGGATACCCCATCACTCGCGCAGTTGACGCCAACACGAATCGCCATCGAACACCAAACACCCGACGGTCGGCGTTTGGGGATGGTTAGCAGCGTCGTAAAAAAATTGGCTTATAACGTCATTTTAGAACGCGGAACAAAATTGCCAGTGCGTCCGGCAGCCGCTTTGCAACCTTCCACACATACTTCCACACCCGCCATGCCTCAACGTGCGACTTCTCCCATGACTGCCGCTGCAGCGAACACGGTGCCATCCGTACCCACCACCAAAGCAGCTACTTCCACATGGAAACTGTGTCGCTGTGGCGGTGTGAACCTAGCGGAGCTCAAGACCAAGTTGGGGCTTCTGTCGAACGACCCTCGGGGATGGTTCACCCTTGCCGATCGTCCGTTCGACCCAGAGCAAAAGTATCGCTTGGCAATCGTTGCCGATTCGCCGGAAACACTTGAGAAGAAAGCTCAGTTGGCGATCAATCAGATCGACAATCCCGCATCGCACGGTTTGATGGATCAACAAGGGGTCTATTTCCGCAAGCGAAGCAGTACCAAACCTCGTATCGCGTTTCTGTTCCCCGGCCAGGGTTCACAGTATCTCGGAATGCTACGCGATTTGGTTTCGACTTCGCCGTGTGCCGATGTAGCGATGAAGAGCATGGATGGGGTGCTCAAGCGTCATGGGTATCAAACGTTTGCTGAGATGGCTTGGCAAGAGAACCCGCTGCTTGGCACCGACGTTTGGACGACGCAACTGGCGATTCTCGTGGCGGATGCGATTGTGCTCAGTGCGATGACCGAAATCGGTATTATACCAGATGTGGTGGCAGGCCATAGCTATGGTGAATTCACAGCGCTGCTAGGCGCCGAGGCCTGGACGTTCGAACAAGTGCTGGCGGTTACACGCGAACGTTGCAACGGAATTGATGCTTGTACGACAAGCAAAGGCACGATGCTGGCGACGAATGCTCCGGCCAGTATCGTGGAGCCATTGACGGCTCAGCCGCAAGTGGCCGGTCAAGTCTTCATCGCCAACGTTAACGCACCCAATCAAACCGTTGTCGGCGGACGTACCGAAATCTTGCCGATGTTTTTAGAATTGGTGAAGCAGCAAGGTTTCCAAGGCAAAATTATCCCGGTTCCTTCTCCGTTCCATACGCCGCTGATGCGAGATGCTGCAGGGCCCTTGGTTGCAGCGCTTAACGCCGCCGACATCCGACCGCCACGCGTTCCGACACTGAGTGCGGTGACAACCGCCTACGTCGCGGACCCACACCACATCCGCCAAAATTTGGTAGATCATTTGATGTCACCCATTCGCTACATGGAGGTCGTGCAGCGACTGGTCAGCGACGAGCCGACGGTATTGGTCGAAGTCGGACCGCAGCAAACTTTGACACGTCTACACCAAAAAATCTTGGAAGGTCAACCGAACATCTCAGTGGCAACGGACCATCCAAAGCGATCGGCTCAAGAAAGCTTGCTCGGTGCAAAGGCATTCTTGGAATGTGTTGGCGCACTGAAGCCAAAGATGTCTGCAGAGACCCAACGACAAACAACCGTACGCCCCGCAGCCTCTTCTGGTGCGGGGGAAATCATGCATTTCGATGCGACGGAGCTTCGCCGCGCCAAGATGCGTCAAGCGGCCACAGGTAAGAAACCTGCGGCTCCCACACCGATTCCTCCCAATGTAGAGCGGGAATCAAGCGTCGCGCAGACGTCAACACCTACAGCGGTTGTTCCTCCTGCTCCTGTTGCCCATCCGGTTTCCGTCGTCAAACCGGCACCTGTCGTCAAACCGGCACCTGTTGCTGCACCAGCCCCTGTGGCGATCCGTCCGCAGCCAGTCGTTGCAGCTCTGCCCCCAACGACCCTGCCCCCAACGACCCTGCCCCCAACGACCCTGCCCCCAACGGCTCCAGTTCCCCCGACTCCGGTTGCTGCGACCCCACAGCCCAACACCAGCGGATCCAACACAGCGGACCTTGAAAAGTTCATGGTCAACTTTGTCGTCGAGCAAACCGGTTATCCACCCGAAGTGGTTGAACTCGATGCTGACTTAGAAGCCGATCTTGGAATCGACTCGATCAAGAAGGCCCAGCTCTTCGGTGAACTGCAAGAATACTTTGATGTCGAGACGAGCGAGGACTTAACGCTCGATCAGTTCCCGACGCTTCGTCACATCGTCCGGTTCTTGGACCAGGCGACTTCAGAAACCAGCTCCCAGACGTCTCCAACGGGCACATCCCCGCTTCCTCCACCAGGACCGCCACCCGAGATGGCAACGGCGTCCAATGGCAAGGAGGAAGCTAGCCTCCCCCCGTCACATGGCCTGAACGCGTATGATTCCGTCGAGCGTTCAGGCCAATTCCAGACAGCAAGCAACTGTACATTAACCACGTCGCTTTGTGGAAATGGTTTTGTGTCTGGCGCTGCCAGCGTGGCATCGCCAAGTCGTGCTGCGGTACTTCGACGTGCCTTGCGACGATTTGCGGATTGCGCCGAAGATCGCATGAGTGCTGACCGCCGCAATGTCAAGCGAATCCCGCCGGGGCTTGCGCCCGAGGTACTTGCGGAATTGCAAGCGAGTGCATCCGAGGCTTCCGTTCCCATCGAAAATATCTGGGCATTGGCTGAGACATTGGCGTCGGACTTGTCCACGGCCGAAGCGCAAGCCGCATTTGCCACAACAGAAAGTCCGTTTGGAGACGCGGCACACGTGATCGCAATTCGGCTGCCCCTATCCGGAGGAATCGCCGCGGCAGTGGAACCGTTGATTGATATTTATCATCCTGCATCGGGTCTCGCCTACGCTGCTGCCCGCATCGCTAGCTTGCCAGGTAGTGTTATGGGAATCAATGCCAAGGGAATCAGTGTCTCGTTGGCATCAGCTGCGAATGGTTCGCTGAGTCAGCAATTAGCGCTGCGGATGATCGTCCCCAAAGTGTTGGAAGCCGCTACCGATTTACAGGGAGCGGTGGATGTGTTGGATTCGCATGCGTCGCGAGGCCCCTTTACGTCTTGGGTGGCCTGTCTTCAAGACGGCAGGGTGTACCGAGTCGATTGTGATGGAACATCGCTAAGCGTAGTATCCGAATCAGATGCGAACGTGACGTCCCAAAAGAAGGCAACGCTGGCGAACGAATCAGCCTCGCATCTGCGTTTCTGGATCCAGCCATCGAACATGACATTTGTTGTCGATGGCGGTAGCGACCGGCGTTTTGACACACCGGCACAATCAACGTTTGACCTCAAACCGCTTTTAGGCGGGGTGTCCTCAAACGGCTCGTTGATATCCCCACGGAATGCAACTACGGGTGAACCCGTCAAGCTTTACGATCCGCTTTGTCGACGGTACCGTTTGGAGCCAATGGAGTTGCCTCTTGCCGCCGACACGCCCGAGATGTTCACGATCCACGGCGCTGCGTTGATCTTGGGGGACAACCCTGCCGCGGCAGCTTTAGAAACCCGACTGCGAACGGCGGGGGTGGCGGTCAATCGGATCACGGTTGGATCCGATCTGGACTCGTTGCTTTCGCAACTCGACACTCTTTGGCAGTCGCAGCCGATCGCCCATCTGTTTTTGATGTCGGGTCGTGATGAGGCACTCGGGGATCTGCTTGACCCCAACGAATTTCAACGACGACGATTCCATTGTGTCACTGCACCGTATTTTTTCGCCCAGCGATGGATCCAGCTGTTGATGGCATCGAAGCTGCACGATCATGGCTCGCTTGTCGCGACGACGAGTCTAGGTGGAGACTTTGGCTTTGCTGGTCATTTCGATCAGCCCGAAGGTGGTGCGATCACGGCTTTGATGAAATGTTTATGCATCGAGTACTTTTATGTTCAATCAAAGAAGAACTTCATCGTAAAGGCGATCGATGCTCGCGCCGACGAAGCCCCAGAAATACTTGCAAAAAACATTTGCCGCGAAATCGCCAGCAGGACTGAGCCTTACGAAATCGCCTATCAAGGCGATCGACGGTATTTTCCTTACGCGGCATCCGAGACGGCGTCCGACGAACCACAAACCGCAATCACGAAAGGTGCTACCTGGATTATCACAGGCGGGGCAAGAGGCATTACGGCTGCCTGTGCATTGGAGCTTGCCAAACGCTACCACTTGAAACTGCATCTGCTTGGCAGCTCCGAATTGCCCGTTCGAAACCCTGCCTGGCGAGACTTGGGGGAATCGGAGCGTGACGCACTAAAGACGCAAGTGATGCGGCAAGCACGCGATGCGGGTGAAAACGCGCCAGCAAAATGGGCAACTGTCGAAAAGTCGATTCAAATCGACCAAGCCCTTTCGAGCTACGAACAGGAGAACATCAACTTCGTTTACCATAGCTGTGACGTTTCCGATTTCGAATCCGTACAGCGGGTAGTCGATCACATTCGGAAAACCGATGGCAGAATTGAGGGGGTGTTACATGGTGCCGGCGTCGATCGCGCATGTCGTTTTGATGCAAAGCAAAGAGAGTCGGTTGAGGCGACGATTGGCAGTAAAGTTGACGGCGCATATTACTTGATGACATTATTGGCAGACGATCCGCCATCCCATTTCGTAGGTCTCGGTTCCGTGACCGGTCGCTTTGGTGGCAATGGACAAACCGATTACGGCGTCGCAAACGACTGGCTCTGCAAACTTGCAACATGGTATCGCCGAGTACGTCCAAGTTGTAATGCGATCGGCTTCCACTTTCACCCTTGGGACGATGTCGGCATGGCGGCTCTTCCTGAAGTGAAGCTGCAGTTAAGAAAGTTGGGTGGCCCCGTTTTGATGCCGAAGAAAGAAGGTGTTCTGCATCTGGTGCGTGAGCTTCACACCCAAACTCCAAGGACGGAAGTCCTGATTACATCTTCAGAGTACCGTGATCGGTATTATGGCACGGAAAAACCTCAAACGAAAACCGCGACTTCCATCATCGAAGACAAACCGAGCGTCTCTGTCAAACCGCTCAAGCCAGAGGTTGACTGCATCGCGCAAAGGTGGGTTTCGGTTGCAACCGAGAAACCGTTGACGGCGATCCCAGCCGAGGGAATTTCGCTTCCTGGCGGCGCCTTGATTGTTGGTGATAACGCGGTCGGTCAGGCACTTGCACAGAAACTACATTCGCTCGGCGTTCCCGCGTCGCTCCTCTCGGTCAGCGATGATCCTGATGAGACCGTTGCGCGGCTGGAAGCTTTCTGGAGTTCGTACCCAGCACGACATCTATTTGTTGCAACTTCCTGGGACGCCGACGCCGACAAGCTAGACGATCCGGCAAGTTGCGTCGAGCGAACGACTCGCGGAATCTTGTGCCCTGCCTACGTCATCCATCGCTGGCTCGGTTTGGTACAATCCGCGGACGAAGCATCACCGCCATCGTTGGTTGCCATTACTCGACTCGGTGGGGATTTCGGTTTTGGTGAGGATGGCATGGAAGTCCCCGAGGGCGGAGCACTAGCGGGACTGCTCAAGGCCATCTATCTCGAAGGATCACGTCGTCCTTCCGACAAGCCATTGATTAAAGCAATTGACTTTGCGACCAATGAGAATGCTGGAACGATCGCAGCGCAAGTTGTTTCGGAGCTGGCCTCAGGAGATACGGAAGTCGAAGTGGGGTACAAACGAAACAAACGCTGTGTTGTTCGGTCCAAACAAAAGCCAAGTGATGGTCTTCCCGAACATGAACCACGCCGTGGAGGTGTTTGGGTTGTATCGGGCGGCGCTCGTGGCATCACCTGTGCATCAGCACTGCATCTGGCAAAACGTTACCAATTGAAACTGCACTTGTTCGGTACCGCACCTGCACCGGAAGAGACCCCACCGTGGCGTTCGATGACACCAGAGCAATTGAAACAGTACAAATCGACCGTTGTTCGGCAAGCGGCTCGCGAAGGCAGATCAGTCAATGATGCCTGGACACCGATCCGCAAAGACATCGAGATCTTCGATTCGCTGAAGGTTTACCGCGACAGCGGCATTGAGACACATTACCACCAATGCGATATGGGCAAGTGGCGTGAGGTTGAGCAGACTCTCGAAGAGGTCCGTCAAATGAGCGGCCCAATCGAAGGGATTTTGCATGGTGCAGGATTGACCAAGCCGGTCAAATCCAATGTGCTCGATGTGACGGTAACGCCACGAGTCTTTGGCCCAAAATCGGATGGGACCCTGGCATTGATGCTGCATACGATGTCCGATCCAGTTAAGCACTTCATCGGGTTTGGATCGATCAGTGGCCGATTCGGCGGCATTGGGATGAGCGACTACGCCGCAGCGAACGATTTGATGGCAAAATTGTTCAAGTGGTATCGCGGCAAACGCTCTGACTGCCAAGCGTCCGTCATTCATTGGCAATCGTGGGACGATACCGGAATGGCCGTCCAACACGATGCCGCGATTGGTGCGAAATCCACACTTGGAATGGAGTATATGCGGGCCGCGGAAGGGGTTTTCCACTTGGAAAAAGAAATTCGGCTCGGGCTGCCTCACGCCGAGGTGATCGTCTTTGATGGACACTTTGAAAAGATCTTTTACCCGCATCATGAGCAGTACCTCGCTTCATCGGCAACATCACAATCCAAGCGACCGTTGATCGAGTCTATTGCCGCGGACACCGATACATCCGGTTGGACCGCCGAGGTTCATTTCGATCCGACTCGAGATGTTTTTTTGAAACAACACCTGTTGCGTGGTAAACCTTTCCTACCTGGCGTGGCAGGATTGGAAGTTTTGGCCCAGGCGGCATCGCTTGCGATGCCAAACAAAACGCTCGTTCGTCTAAATGATGTGTCAATCATCAATGGGTTGTTGTTCCACGACGGCATGACGCCGATGCAAGCACGTGTGAGTATTGCGTCTACTGAAACAGGTGTGCAGTGTACGCTAAGTACCGAATTGAAAAATCGCAAAGGAATCGTGGTTGACCCCAAACGTGTCTGTTCTCAAGCGAGTTTCGAATTCGGCGATGCGTCAGCGGTGATCAACGAACCCTATCCGGGCGAACCTCCGATGGGCTGGAGTCAGCACGATTATCCTGATGACGGGCTGTTATACCATGGCGAAGCGCTTCGCTCGATGAAGCAGTGTGGTTTCGATCGTGAGGGTGGATACGGACTCATCGTCGCACCGAAATTGGAAGAATTGGCCGAGGGGCGATCAGCGACCGGATGGATCTATCCTGTTTCGGTGCTTGATGCATGCGTCGTTGGTTGTGGCAGTTATTGCTGGGTATTGTTCGGTGGGCGTCTCGAAGTCCCTCACGGATTCGATTCCCTAACGATGGTGCGACAACCGCTTGAAGGAGAAACGATGCTACTTAGGCTGCATTATCTTGGTACAGAAGGACGTCATTCGCGATTCAACTTTACACTTTTTGGTGAAGACCAAACGCCCATCCTGCAAGCGTTAGGCTACCGAACGATTCTCGTGGGTGGAGCATGAACGCGAGCGACATCCTCGTTGAAACTCCGCGTCCGCCAGTGAGTGCTCATCACGCGGCGAAGGGGGTGCTGCGCGGCGAGATACCGGGTGACCCGACCAACTGGCTCAGTGAGCGCGAGCGTGACGCATTGGCGGGGCTTCGCGACGGAACGCGTCGCGACGATTGGTTGCTCGGTCGTTGGATGGCGAAAAAGGTCTATATTGTCGTGGCGTCAAGGTTGTCGAACCGACTTTTCCCCACTCCCCGACTAACACATATTGAAGTTTTGCCAGATTTCGTCAACTCGCTCCCGTCACGACCTCGACTCGTTGTCAATGGTGTCGAATCAGAGTTTGGCATTTCAATTTCGCACTCTGATCGCCGCGTTCTCGCTGCAATCGCCGATCGATCGTTGGTTCGCATTGGCGTCGATCTCGTTGACGGACGATCGGTCAACGACGGATTCCTAAAGCTCTGGTTCACCGCCCAAGAGCAAGACTTTTTGAGCACACAGCGTTATTTTGCCATGCGGTTCTGGGGGGCGAAGGAATCGAGCTACAAGGCATTGCAGCTGGGCGAGCGATTCGTTCCGTCCGCGTTGGAAGTCCGCGTAATCGACGATGATGTCTGGCAATGCCACTATGCAAATCAAAACACCTCATGTCAGGTTGAACTGACCCCTGTTGGAAGAGACTCATGGGCCGTCGTCGCAACAGCGTTGCCGACGAAGTCACCTCATTGAATTTGAAACACTCCCTAGCCTTTCACCCGCTCCGAAGCGAGACGTTCTGATGATCGATTTAACTGGAAAAGTAGCCCTTGTGACTGGCGGTTCTCGCGGTATCGGACATGCCTGCGCTGTACGTTTGGCCGAAGCAGGTGCCGATATTGTGCTGAACTATGTCACCAGCCAAACGGCGGCGAATGAAGTGGCCCTGAAAATTCGCCAGCTCGGTAGACGCGTCGCCGTGGTAAAGGCGGACGTCAGTGAACCCGATGACGCTACGAGCATGTGCGAATTCATCGATCAACAATGGGGCAAGCTTGACATACTTGTTAACAATGCTGCGACAGGCGGTTTTCGGCCACTGCTTTCAACGCAGCCAAAGCACTTTGTAACAACAATGAAGACCAATGTGATGGCTCTGATCAATTTGATGCAAGCAGCTGTCAAGCTACTCGAAAAATCAGAGGGACGTGCGAAAGTCGTTTGTCTATCGAGTCATGGCGCCTACATGGCACTGCCGATGTATGGTGCCGTCGGTGGTAGCAAGGCGGCCTTGGAGAGCTATGCGAGGCATTTTGCGCAGGAGCTTGGTGGTCGAGGCATCAATGTGAACATTCTGAGAGCTGGTTTGGTGGAAACCGATTCGACTCGCAAAATGCCGTTTAGCGACATCATGTTTGCCGGTCGCGGGACACGAAGCATGACCGGCGATCGATTCTTGACCGCGGATGATGTAGCGGATTCTGTCCTGTTTCTCTCGAGTCCCCTCAGTGATTTGGTACAAGGCGAAACGCTGACTGTTGATTGTGGTACAGCGGCACACGCGTAGGTCAGACGGCAATCTGAGGTGGTGTAGGTTTGCCCCGATAGAACCTCTTTGAGTTTTTTGTTTTGCGTATTACCTCGATCGTCTGAAAAAAGGCGAATGACGTTCGGATACAGAGGGTTTCCGGCTCAGCCGCCGCAACGAGTGCCTATCTTCACACGTTTGCCCGGGACGAGTTGCCTTGCCGTCCAATCAAGTAGATTTAGGTAATCGACAAGCTGCATTGCCAAGAAACCCTTGTCACTCGGGCGTTTGCTTTGCTCCAACGTTTCCGCCATCGCGGCTCGAATCAGATTTAAGTCGACGTAGGCAGCACACGCCAGAAGCGAGGCTTCATCGACCAGCCGAGTTGCCCGGAATCGATCTTGGAAAAATCGGTCCGATTCCTGCGTTTCACGATTTGCTCGCATTGCAACTCGTTGCTACAATCGCTGCATCCACCAACTCAAACGACATAGCCGTTCGCGGATTTCTTGGCATTTCATCGGACAACCCGCGATCGATTTGAGCTCTGGCTCGCTTGGCGGCAAAGGCGATCCGTCTGGTTTGCGGGGATGGGGGCAAAACATCAACCAGCGCCGAGCCGACTTCTCATCACTCCAGGTCGCGACGACATCCGGCCGCGATCTGAGAATCACGTGTAAATGTTTCGACCGTATCGCGAACGCTAGCCAATCCATGCTGAACGCTTGCGAAAACCGTTTCAGGTACTCTTCGATCCAAACTTATCGGTGATCGAAGTTTTTGCCAGACACATGGTCATTTCCCATCAGGAAACATCGCCGGCAGGTCCGTTTGTAGAGATGGACGATCGCACCTGATAGCTTCTACCAAACACTAAACTTTGGGCGTTTGGACTTCGCAATGGATCTCCGATCCATTATTGCGAAGTCCAAGCGGCCCCCCAAAGTTTCAGCAATTATCATTGAACACGGTAGCCAGCAGGACGTTACCTTGGGGCGTCAAATCGGAGAGTCAAACGGCACATCACGAATCAAGCAGCTCACCATCGAACCAAGACTTTCCAGGAAGAGTTCCGCGAACGTTGCAACCGCCAGAAAATCTGGCCAGGAAATCCAGCCAGGGATTCGAGGTTGACGGACGCCTCCTTTAGGATTGGACACGACTCATGCTTTACAAGCATTGATCGCGTTGATGACGCCTGATTCTTGAATGTCTCCGAGTAACAACACCGACCCGATCCGTTCGGGCAGGACAAAGCGAAGGTTACCATGAGACACTTTCTTGTCCCGCCTCATCACGGGAAGCATCGCTTGGGGATCGGCTGCGGCGAAGGTTGTTGGCAATCCACACGCTTTGAGTAATTTGGTTTGCCGGTCAAGGAGGTCAGGTTCGCAGAGTTTCAATTCGATTGCCAAGGATGCTGCCATCTGCATCCCAATCGCGACCGCTTCGCCGTGCAAAACATTACCGTAGCCAGCGGTTGCTTCGATCGCATGTGCGAACGTGTGTCCGTAGTTGAGGATTGCCCGTCGTCCAGTCGTCTCTCGCTCATCCTCCCCCACCACGCTTGCTTTCGATTGACAGCTTTTGGCGACGGCGTAGCGAACCGCATCGTCATCGCGATCGGCCAAAGCGGACGCATTGTTTTCTAGCCAATGGAAAAATTCGGCATCGTCGATCACACCATACTTGACGACTTCCCCCAAGCCACTGCGAAAATCACGATCGGGAAGTGTCGAGAGGATTGCCGTATCGATACACACCAATGACGGTTGCCAAAAGGCCCCGACCATATTCTTTGCTGTCGGCAAATTGATTCCCGTTTTTCCACCAACACTGCTGTCAACCATTGCCAACAGCGTCGTAGGGACTTGGACAAACCGAATACCGCGAGTGAATGTGGCAGCGGCAAAGCCAGCCAAATCGCCGATCACGCCGCCGCCAATCGCGATCACCACACTGCGACGATCACAGGAACTTTCCAGCATCCATTGCCACAATTTGTCTAGTTGTTCGAACGACTTGCTCGTTTCGCCCGAGGGAATGGAGATCAAATTAACGCGAACCTCATCGCCTGAGTCGGTCTTCGCCTTGGCAATGCTGCTGGCGATTGGCATCGCCCAACGCGTTTCAACCGCTTCGTCGGAAATCACCATTGCATGCGACATATCCCCCAATGCAGAAAGAATGGATTGGCAAAATTCTCCAATCGAATCGGTTCCAATTTCAATTCGATAGCTGCGATTATCGAGAGAGACTTCAACAAGAGAGGAATCAGGGGTTTGCGAACCGGATAGCATGGATAAACTCAATTCGTTATCAATAGTCAAGCAAAATCGTGCGACAGTTTACACCTGTTTTTCCACCAGCGGAACTCACCTCTCTATTTAATCTCAAACCTGCAAACAACCATGGCTACCCACGAAGACAAGTACAACGACCCTCGAGCAACCATTACCGGCCGCGGCATTCTGATCGGAGTCCTTGTTGTCGCACTGGCGATGGTCGGTGCTTATTTTAGTATTACCCAGCGAAAGACTCGATTGGTCGAGACCCGGGCATTTTGGGGGGATGATGTCATTACCGCACTCCAACTAGGCGAACGGGTGGAGGTCGAACGGCTCGATATTGAACCGTCGGAATCAGAGGAGATCTTGAGGACGGTCGAACTGACGGCCATGCCCGGGTTGGGCTTGCTCCGCCATTTGTTGCTCGAATCCGGAAGTTACGATTGGACGACAAGCGCCAAGGAACCGATTGAGTCTCGATGGACGTCGGATCCAGCAAACGGAGGCGGGGATTCACTGCAACCGATTCGTTTGCGGTTCACCGATCCGACGGCGAAACGGTTTGAAACCGTGGAATTCGATATCAACCTCGCAAATGGCTGGATCGGCGATTCCGCACAAACCAAGAGCGTTCGCCTTGACGGGCATCATGCGCCGAAATTGCGAAATTTCTTCAACACCGTCATCCACTCGGAACAAAAACGCTATGATTTTAGAGAGTAGAACCGTGTGTTTCCTCTCGCTAAAAGGCGACCGTATCGATGCCAGTATCTCGACGCGAACGTTTGACCCGAGTCTTGAAGCCGCTCGCTGAGTTGCCTCAGTTTTCGATCGAAGAAGCTAAAGAAACCTGTGAATCCTCTACCCGAACGGTTCACGACACGATCAAGGACCTGGTTCGCGAAGGGTATTTAGAGCACACGGTTGCAGACGAGATTTCACGCTATCGATGGTGTAAAGAGCTTGACTTTGAACCGGAGAAATGGATCGACCAACAAATTCATGGTGTTCAAGTAACTCAGACACCCGAACAAGATCGTCCCCGGGAAAGATTGCTTCGCGACGGTGCAGTCCAGCTTAGCAATGCCGACCTCTTAGCGATCCTAATTCGCGTCGGTGTTCGGGGCGAATCGGCAGTCGTCGGGGGCGGTTTGATCGCCAATCGCTTTGCCGCTCGTTTGCAAGATTTGCCGAAGTGCCACAAAGAGGATTTAAGGGACGTTAGCCGAGCTGTGACCAAGGCAAGTTACGCCCAAATCATGGCTGGCATTGAACTCGGCCGTCGCGTCGCCGAAGCGGAGACGAATAACCGCCTAGCGAAAGCGAAAATCACCAGTAGCCAAGCGGCCATTGAATTTTGTTCACAAGAGTTTGCACGTCTGGCTAGCGACGCGGTACAAGAAGAATTCCACATCGTGTCACTCGATACCAAACACAAACCGATTCGAACCCACCGCATCACGGTCGGCACACTCGACGCTAGCTTGGTTCATCCGCGAGAAGTTTTCCGGCCAGCCATTCGCGATTCGGCTTCCGCGATTCTGTTGGTGCATAACCACCCCAGTGGCGATCCAACACCAAGTCGAGAAGACCATCAAGTGACCGATCAATTGACCGAAGCGGGTAAGCTTTTGGGCATCACGGTTCTCGATCATATCGTCGTCGCCTCCGAACGAAGCCTGAGTATCCGCGAGCAGTAATCGCCGCCTCTCTAGTAGCTCTTTCGTAGCTCCGTCTCTCCGAGAGGGAGACCCTCAGCTTTGCGTTTGCAGAGCTGAGCGACATTGTAGCGAAGCCGCCCTGCGTCGTTCAATAAAAATAACTCACCCCAACGTGGGGTGCTCCAAAGACATCGTTACAAGAACCCTAACTTTCATCGATTTTGTTCCCTACGCCAACGGCGTTAGAGCATTTTGCAGAATGCCGTAGGCTGCGTGTTTCGTGGCTGTGGCTTCTAGCCACAGCGTTCTTCTCAACTGGGGCTGGAAGCCCCAGCCACGTCAAAAATCAAAATGCACTAGCAAATCCCGTTGGCGTAGAATCCCGTTGGCGTAGGGAGGAATACCTGGAACAAAAACGGAGTAGGATGAATTTCAGGATACGGCAGCGTTTGAGCACCTCAGAGCCAGCCGACGCCGCAGTGTCGGCAGTTATTCCATCGGCGGAATAAAATTTGCTGACCCTGGGACCACTAGCTACATTGTAGGTAAAGAGAGACACACTTGTCTATTTTGTTTCAAAAAGATGTCGGCTTGAACGCCGCCAACAAGCTATCGAGACCGACGGGATCAGGCAAAGGCTCCTTATGAATCAAATACCCTCTGGCGAGCCGAACCCGCAAGAAATCGATCTGCCAGAGCAAATCGTCGTCCATCGCTCTCGCCCGAAGAAACCGAGAAAGCTGAAGTCGATTCAGATCACCAAGCCGAACGCTCGGCTCGTTGAGATGTGCGTCGTCCGAAAGGATCGTCAGGGGCATATTCATTTTGCGAACGACCACTTTTGCCAAATGATTGGTCGGTCGAAAGATGACATAGTGGGCAAGACGGACTTCGATCTTTTTCACGACAAGGCCGCTC
Organism: Novipirellula aureliae; assembly: GCF_007860185.1. Classification (NCBI taxonomy): domain Bacteria; kingdom Pseudomonadati; phylum Planctomycetota; class Planctomycetia; order Pirellulales; family Pirellulaceae; genus Novipirellula; species Novipirellula aureliae. Next base: position 43,545 of record NZ_SJPY01000013.1, on the reverse strand, counting down.
AAGCATCTGTCGAACTCGACCAAAAGGTCATGGCGAATGGACAAAGCCAGCACGTCATCGAAGCGCATCACTTTGTCGATGGCACATGTCGCTATATCGAGGTACTGAGACGTCCGACCTTCCGTGACGATGGAAACATCAATGGGATCGAAGTGATCTGCTGGGATATCACGGATCAAAAGACGTTGGAATCGAAATGGAAACAATCCGATTTCCTGCTCGACACACTACTAAAAAATGTTCCGGACGCGATCTACTTTAAGGACCAGAAAAGTCGTTTCATTCGAATCAGTAACGCTCTTGCTCGAATCTTCTGCTTGTCAGATCCAGCCGATACAATTGGCACAACGGATGCTGATTTCTTCGGTGACGAACACGCCCGAGGCGCGTTCAATGACGAACGCAAAATCATGGAGACCGGCGAACCATTGATCGCGCAGATCGAACGGGAAAATTACGCGGATCGGGAGGACACATGGTGCTCGACAACCAAGTTGCCGCTCTATGATCCCAATGGAAAAATCATTGGCACGTTTGGCATTTCTCGTGATGTAACCAAAGAGATCCGCGCTGAACAAGAACTCGCTCATGAACGAGACCTGCTCAAAACCATTACAACCAACATCCCCGATCTGATTTATATCAAAGATCGTCATGGCCGATTCGTTACCGGGAATGCGGCCCTGCTCGAACACTTTGGACTGGAATCGGTTGATGAATTGGTTGGAAAGACCGACTACGATTTTCTACCCACCCAAATGGCTTGCAACAGTGTTGCCGATGATCAAATCGTGATGCGTTCGTGCGAACCGATGCTTGCTCAGGAAGAGGCGTCTCAGCGCACCGATGGGACGGAGATCTGGCTTTCCACCACCAAGGTTCCATTGTGCAACGACGAGGGAAACGCCACCGGCATGGTCGGCATTGGCCGCGACATCACTCGTCGTAAACGCGCTGACGAAGAGCTACGTGCAGCGAAGGATGCTGCGGATGCTGCGAACCGAGCCAAGAGCGAATTTCTGGCGAATATGAGCCATGAAATCCGAACGCCGATGAATGGCATCATCGGAATGACCGAGCTTCTCTCTGCGACTTCCCTCAACGACGAGCAACGTGAATTCTTGGGTTTAGTGCAAGAATCGGCTGCGTCTCTGCTGAGACTGCTTAACGACATTTTGGACTTTTCTAAAATGGAAGCCGGACGGATGGAGCTTGAAGAAGTCGAGTTCAATCTTCGTGATTGCATCGGCAAAGCAATCAAACTTTTGACACTCAAAGCCGACGAAAAAGGCTTAGAACTGCTAGGCCGAATCGATCCTTCGATTCCAAATGAATTGATCGGTGATCCAGGCCGGCTGAGACAGATCATTGTCAATTTTGTCGGCAACGCGATCAAATTCACCAATCACGGTGAAGTCGTCGTCGACGTCAATCCACAGGAATTCAACGATGATTCCGTACGGCTTCATGTAACCATTCGCGATACCGGAATTGGAATCCCGATCGAAAAACAGAAGCAGATTTTCGAAAAATTCTCGCAGGCCGACGCCTCGACCACTCGTCAATTTGGTGGCACCGGCTTGGGCTTGACCATTTCCTCTCGCTTGATCGAGTTGATGGATGGTCGCGTTTGGGTTGAAAGTCAACCCGGATTGGGGACGACGTTCCATTTCCAAATCCGCCTAGGCATCGTCGCCGATCAGACTCCACGTCAGCCAACCGAGTTGTCTCGATTGGCCGGCATGCACGTTCTAGTGGTTGACGACAACTCGACCAACCGGCGTATTTTGCAAGAGATTCTGATGCAATGGCATATGCGTCCCGTGTTGGCCGAGGATGGTCGGAGGGGGATCGATATCGTCACCCAAGCCAAGGAGGATCGAGAACCGTTTGGAATGATCTTGCTCGACTACCATATGCCTGAAATGGATGGGATGGAGTTTGCCAAGAAATTGAAGGCGGACTGCGACGGTGCTTACGGGCCGATCATCATTCTGTCGTCTTCGATGAGCGGACTCGATCCGCCGACATTGAAAGAATTGGGTGTCAAACGCTATATGACCAAACCCGTGATTGCGTCGGAACTACTCGAGGCAGTTCTGGGAGTGATGGGCTTTGCCGATGCGAAAGCAACCGTTGAGGCAGAGCCTGAAATGCAACCGCAAACGCCACGCAAAATACTGCTCGTGGAAGACGGAGTGGTCAACCAGCGGGTTGCACGCGGTTTTTTGGATAAGTGGGGGCATCAAGTCTCCATTGCAATCAATGGTCGCGAAGCGGTTGAGAAGGTAAAAGCGGAGTCGTACGATCTGATTTTAATGGATATTCAAATGCCTGAGCTTAACGGCTTCGAAGCGACCGCTCAAATTCGCGAAATGGAAAAAGAGACAAGCCAGCATCGCTATATCGTCGCAATGACTGCCGAGGCGATGAAAGGAGATCGTGAACGATGTATCAATGCAGGCATGGACGACTATGTTTCAAAACCATTCGACTTAAAGGACCTGAGAAGAGTGATCGACGAGAGTGCGAAGTTTGAGCAACATGCCAATCGGCCCAATCGAGAATCAAACAAAATGGTTGAAGAGAATACGGAAGCTGACGAACAACCGACCAAGGACGCCGACAACGGTTTCCAGTGGGAGCAATTGTTAAAGAATTGCGGGGGTGATGAAACACTACTCCTCGGAATCTCCGAAGCATACATTGATGAAGCGATCGATCTGCTCAGCCAAATGCGAAAAGCGATCGAATCCGACGATAGGAAAACGTTATCGCGAACCGCTCACACACTCAAAGGCGCTTCCGGTTACTTTGGCATCGAAGCAATCAACGAGGCCATTGAATTATTTGAATCGGTGATCGGTGCGGGCAATCCAACGAAGATACAAGAAGCGTTTGCGCAAGTGGAGGAACATTGCCTGCGTTTAGTGGATGTGCTTAAAAAACAGCAGGGCTAAGGATTGCGAATTTAAGATGGAACAAAGCAAATCCGGTCGTCCGTGTCGAGACTTCTGAACATACTTCTCAAATGGGGCCCGCGGTTTATCAAAGGGCGGTCGAGTTGATCGATCAATTGATGCAGTTTTTGTTCCCTGTATTCTTCTCGACGCCGTTGAGGTAGGGAACAAAAACGATGCAGGTTAGCGTTCTTGTAACCGCGTCATTTGAACGTCCCAGGCTGGAGCAATAAGAATCAACGACCGACCGTACCGGCGTCTCTCCGAAACGCCGGCTCGATACGACTCTCGAACAGCCTTTGGCATCAGCCAAAACGCCGATATATCTCCACATTTTTTTTATTTTCTCATCCAGAATGTTTGCACCAGCCTGGTCAGGGGGGTACACTCGTATCTTATGCATGCTCCATCCGTTCGGATTGGCGAGCAGACCTTTTCGTTCTTGGGGGAATCTCTACGATGAAACGTTCAAAAATTGGATTTACGTTGGTGGAATTGCTGGTCGTAATCACGATCATCGGCATTTTGATGGGACTTTTACTGCCAGCCGTCAATGCGGCTCGCGAAACCGCTCGTCGTAACCAATGCAATGCCAACATCAAGAACTTGGCCTTAGCGGCAATCCAATACGAAAACGCAAAAGGCCATCTCCCCGGCTGGGTACAAGAGTTCGGTAAATTCGAAGAGGGGGCAGATCCCTCCGACCCAACGAACTATGCTGGCACGGTTCCAACCCACTACAAAATTGGCACTTGGGCCGTTGCCTTATTACCATGGCTTGACGGACAACCGACCTACGAGCATTGGACCGAAGACCGTTATCCGATCATGTCGGATGGCAGCGGCGAATACGAAAAGACGACGGGTGATTCAGGCGAAGGCTTTCATTCGCTCGCAGCCCCCAACATGGCAATTATGCAGTGCCCGAGCAACCCGGTCGCCCGCGGCAACGATGGACTCAATAGCTATGTGTCGAATAACGGGACGGTCGATTTCTCAAATGGTGCGAATGCCGTCACCTTTGCGAATTGCCAGGAGCGAGCAAATGGGGCATTTAAGAATGCGTACGATGATGGCAGTGGCGTTCATTGTGGGGCTCCTGTGCGACTCGATGATTTCAAAGACGGCCCAGGCTTTACCATCCTGTTTTCCGAAAACGTCCAATGTCTTCCATGGCATCGTGCCGGTTTCATTGATGCCGCTGACCTCGAACCAGGCGGTTACACTCCGAAACCAGCTTATAGCAGTTTGAGATACTCTCAATTTACTCAGGGGATGGTATGGCATTATGAAGATCCTACGCCTGATATGTTCGATTCGGACCTTACGCAGTGGAGTAATGGCAAGCCTTCGCCGGTCGCGCCCATTCATCGAATCAATGGCGTCAACGCAGGTAGTCCCGATGTTTTTACGGCGATGATGACAGATGATGACTACGCAAGCGATTATGCTCGGCCTTCGTCTGCACATGTCGACGGAGTCAACGCATCGATGGCAGATGGAGGAACACGTTTCATCGCTGAGAGTATTGATTACCGAGTCTACCAAGCTTTGTTGACCCTTCGCGGCAAAAGCAGTGATGTGCCTTGGCCCGAATTTGTTGTCTCCGACGATGACTTTTAGAGACTTGTAGAGAAAAAAACCGGAGCCTAGGCTTTAGCTGACCCCACGATGAACTTGAGTAACGTTGGAGTCCAGGCTTTAGCCGATTACCATTCTGCGTATTAGTAAAGCTGTTTGGAAATCGCCTAAAGGCTAGACTCCAACGCAACACCGTATAGCTACCTGAGATTTCGAACCAACTTGATTTGAGAACGATGAAATGAAATGTCTGTGCTTTGATGCCGCTCGAGCTTGCTTCAAACTTTCCTTAGCCCTTGCGGTTTCGCTTCTGTCGGTGCAGCAGGCTACGGCCGAAGTTTATGTTTACGGGCACCAATTAGGGAACGAGTCCGACGCAACGATTAGCCGCTATACAAAAACGGACAGCACGACGGGCAGCTGGGATGTCGACTATGGCGTGGTAACGGCTGCCGAGTCGGACACTCAGTTCGCTGCTGATATCCTTGGCAACATCTTTACGATGGATGGCGCCACCATCAAAAGGCTTGTACCTGGCATCGGAGGAAGTCCAGCTTCTTTCTCGACGATTTCTACCGTTGGCACGATACCAACGGTTACCAATTTACGAAATCTAGAAGTTACCAATTCGGGCGACTTCCTATTGTCCGACTCGGGGTCATCGACCATTCATCGCTACAGTCATTCCATTTCGAATTGGCAAAGTGTCGTCATCGACGATCCTGTTCCCGACGGATTGCAAGAGGTTGACGCGACAGGCGACTACGATCCCTTCTCGAACCGCTACATTCTTGGTCTTAATACTGCAACAGTGGCTGTGGAAGTTGATCTAAATGATTTTACCAATGTTGGATCTCAAGTCTTTTCGCTTAACGAGTTAACGTCCCCAGTGGGTGATGAGCGTCTAGGATCGATTGTAGATGGCAAATTTGTTCGCCACACAGGAAACACCGGCCGGCTCGATCGCTGGAATTTATCACCATCTTTTGCGCCTACTTCTTCGACGAGTCTCATTGATCTACCAGGCACTGATGTAGACGCGATGGCTGGCGGAGTCGACCGAAATGCTCAAGAGCTATACGTCTTTTATCAAGATGACAATCAGTTCGGAACGGTCGATGTGAATACAGGTGCCTATCAACCTTTATCAGGCCTTCCGGGACCGACTCCCGCCAATCTCGGTCTCTCCAGCATCACCGTGGTCGACACCGATGTTAAACTAAACAACATTCAAGGCGTGGTTTCTCGTTACAACACGACCATCAGTAGCTTGGAAATTGGTGGCTCCAACGGCACCGGCGATTTGCAAGTAGCATTCAATACGCTCGATTCAACCGGAACGGTTACCGTGGGAGCTTTGGACAGCGGCACTTTGGCCATCGACGCCTTTGCAACCTTTAAATCTGGTGACACCTTCACCAACAGTGCGATTGGCACGACGATGATCGATGCCATGGGGACGCTCGATGCGACAGGCCAAAACGTCAACAACAGCGGATTCATGCGGATCGATGGTGAGTTGATTGGAACTCTGAACAACGAAACCGGAGGAAGAGTCAGTGGCATCGGAGAGATGGATGAATTGAATATCAAATTTGGATCCACACTCGCACCCGGAAACAGCGTCGGCGAAATTGAGGCCACTGTCGTGGCTTGGCAAGGTGGCGGGGCGTTTGAGTTTGAAATCAATGATTTCGCGCCAGGCGGCGAAGGCGGCACCTGGGATCTGCTCACAGCGGACGAACTGGTATTCACCGAATCGGGTGCTGGTGACTATTTGATTTCGGTATCTTCACTCAGCGGAGCAATTCCAGGGGAAGCGTTGAATTTTGATCTGAATGCCGACTACAGTTTAATGTTCGCTCAAGCAAATTTGTTGACCGGTTTTGATGCGGCATTGTTCGATATCGATGCCAGTGGTTTTCAAAATGCAACAGCGGTCGATGCCGCCTGGTCGGTCAGCAGTCAGGACTCGAAACTGTTCTTGAACTATCGAATTTCTGCGGTCCCCGAACCAACCTCATTGGGTCTGTTTAGTGTCCTCGGACTGGCTTGGTCCACACGACGTCGCCGGCGTCGTTGAATCGACGTAGGCCCGACAGTCACGGCTTACCAGTATTCACGGCTTACCAGTGTTTTAATAGATCTTTGATTCGGTCCATTGGTGCAGTCTTATCCTTGCAATTCTTATTAGACACCCTCGCCTTTGCGTAATCGGGACTGCCGATGTATAAAACGGTCCGTTCGCATCGGTCCAGAATCGAAACGTCTCTTAAGAACCAAGTCTTCAAAGCCAACTCAACGTGTCAAAACCTTCCGAGTCAAGTGATCCTCAACCTACGTTTGCAATGATTGGCTGCGCTTATGGAGCGGAGCAAATTGTGAAAGAAACGATTTCGGAACAGGGATGGCGGTTAGCTTTTTCACGTCCCGGATTCGTAACCGCCAAGCATGACGAATCGGTTCCGCCCCCCGAGGGGACGTTCGTTCGAACCTCTTCTTTATCGATCGGGCAAGCCCGGAGCGAGAGTTTTGATGAGCTTGTCAATAAGCTGATCGAAGCGATCGATGCGAAATACCCAGCTGACTTTCGTTTTGACCAAATCCATGTTTGGCCCAAGGACCGCGCTCCGATCGGGCGTTTCGATTTTGAGCCAGGGATCGACGAGGTCTCCAATGCCGTCGGAGAAGCGATTTATGATCGACTCGCGGCCAGTCGTCTGCGGACCGATGCGGTCAACCGTGTCGCCCAGCCGGATGAGTCCGTTTTGGATGTCGTCTTGGTCGAGCCTTCGCATTGGTTCTTTGGAACACACCAAGCACGAAGCTGGCCGTCGCGATGGCCGGGCGGGGTCCAGCCGATCGATTTGGCCGAGCCACCCGTGTCGCGTGCCTATTTTAAGGCAGCCGAGTCGATCGTGTGGAGCGGTTTCGATATGCACCGAGGTGACTTGGCGGCCGAGATTGGAGCCGCACCAGGCGGCGCCTGTGGCAGACTCCTGGAACTTGGGTTGCGGGTGATCGGGATTGATCCAGCGGAAATGGACGAGCGAATCGAATCGCATCCAAATTTTCGTTACATCCAAGCTCGCGCCGACGACTTACCTCGCCGTGAGTATCGAGGTGTCAAATGGATCTTGGTTGATTCGACGGCGAAGCCAGAACAAACGCTCTCGACGGTCGGGAAAATAGTGACCAGTCGGTACAGTGACGTTCGCGGCCTGCTGATCACACTGAAGTTAGGCGATTACAAGGCTGCAAAGAAAATTGACCAATGGATGGAAACCGTCGAATCATGGAATCCATCAAGTGTCCGCGTCCGACAACTTGCCCGCAACCGATGCGAAGTCTGCTTCGCCGTCGAGATGTAGCAAATGCATTTCGATTGCTGCGGATATCATCAACATCTGTAGCAATTGACCTATCGTGTCGCTATCGATTAACGGGAGCGTCAACAATGTGGTTGGCTGGCCTGTGGCTGCAGCTTGCAGTTGTGCCTCTGCGATCGCCTGCTTGGTTCGATCAGCTAGCGTGTAGCGTTCATCTTGCTGGCAATCGGGCTCATTCCTTGGCAACGCATCGGTTCGCCATGAATCCACGGCGACGTGGTTGACGATCAAATCGTTTCGTTTCGGCGTCTCACGCTGAAACGCCCAGCTCAGCGGCGTCACCATTGGCAAATGCTTGGTGAGCAGTCCTTGATACCACTCAGCTGTGGATTGCAGCGCGTTGACCCAGACATTCATCGCCCGCAGGCTACCGGTTCGCCCGCGACCGACCAAATGGTTGATCGCTGTGTATTGAAGCACAACATTCTCGGAGAAAGGAGCCGCCAAAAAATGCTCGTTCATTCGAGCGGCTCCTTCGAGTAGTCTCATGCAGTCGAGTCCGAGCAGGGCGGTTGGCATAAGCGTTACCGAGGACAAGGCTGAAAACCAATCATCGACTCCGTCGGCAATCTCGTAGATTTCACTGCAGCCGATATGATTGGCAAGCGATCGGAGTTTTGTCCGATCGCCTAGGATCGGGATGAGTGCTTCGGACAACGGAAATTCAGGTTCGTGCTGGGGTGAGACGGTTGTCTCTGCTCGTTCGAATGTTTTAATGCAGTGACGCAGTGCCTCGCCGACTTGCCCGTTGCCCTCATCGCGATCGATTGCGATGACTGCAAAGCGACGTTCGGGCAAGGTGTCAACATAGCCGCCAATCGATTGGCGTCTTATCAATGCTGACAATGCATCATTATCAAAGTTGTCGCCCGCGAAGTATAAGCGAGGTCGGCTGCCTCGCTCGGCCCTCGACAACTCGTTGTGATAGGGTTCGCAGGAAGCATTCGTGATCGCTTTGATGTTACGAATCGTCGCTCGGTTGCCCAAAATAACGACCGCATCGATTTTCGCATCGATCGAGTTGGCGACTTTGAAGATACGTCCGAGTAGCGATTCTTCACGGCGAGCGACGTAATCGGCTAATTCGGTTTCGGGTAACCGAAAAAAAGGCGTTTGGATGCAGCGAGCGTGTTTAGGCGCTAGCGGCATGTTGTCGCATGGAAATCGGTTGGCGTTTGCCATTTCGGAGCGGATTTTCTCAAACGCTATCGCTGCCTCCGCGAATTGGTGCTCCGGCACACCATAATCGCCCGTAAGGGCACCGCTAGGATCAAAACGCAATAGACTCATCGATTGGCCGAAGGTGAAAAGTGTGTAGAGAAACGGTTCGAACCAGCAGATTAGCCGATCGGTAGCCGGTTTGACCACTCGACAACCGATGGGGCAGTTTCGAAAGTAGCATCAATTGGCTAAAACAGAGGCGTAGTTCATTGTCACAGCCTCACCCTATTCCATTCGACACGAGAGTAAGAACCTTGACTGAAGTTCGCCGCAAACCCGTTGTCCTCATCATCCGCGACGGATGGGGCCAAAATCCTGACCCAAAGTGGAACGATTGTAACGCAGTCTACCTGGGTAAAACGCCCGTCGCCGATCAGTTGATGCAAAACTACCCGAACACATTGATCGCGACATCCGGTGAGGATGTTGGATTGCCGGATGGAGTGATGGGTAACAGCGAAGTGGGGCACCAAAATATTGGGGCCGGACGAATTGTCGATCAAGAGGTGATGCGGATCACCCGATCCATTCGTGAAGGAGCGTTCTTCGAGAACAAGGTATTGCTCGAGTCGATTGAGCATGTCAAGAAGACGGGTGGGAAATTGCACGTCCTCGGATTGGTGTCTGACGGCCGTGTCCACAGTGATTTGGATCATGCAATCGCCATTGTTGAATTGGCGAAACGTAACAACTTGGCTCAAGACGGCTTGGCTTTCCACGCGATCACCGATGGACGTGACACATCGCCAACCGGCGGTCTAAAGTACGTCGCGAAAGTGGAACAGGCGATGAAAGAACAGGGGGTTGGTTACGTTGCGACCGTCATGGGGCGTTTCTATGCAATGGACCGCGACTTGCGATGGGAACGGGTGGAAGCGTGCTATCAAACGATGGTTCAAGGGTCTCAAGTCACCGCGAACTCGGCCAGCGAAGCGATCCAAGGTTACTATGACAACCCAACCGATTCGAATCGAACGGGGGATGAGTTTATCGAGCCGATTTCGATCCTGCATGATGGAAAGAAAACCGTTGTTTCCGATGGCGATGCCGTCATCTTCTTTAACTACCGTGGCGACCGAACGCGTGAGATTACCAAGGCGTTTACGTTTGATGATGATGCCTGGAAAAAGATCGACGGGGGTGGCTTCGACCGCGGCAAAAAAATTGACAACCTGTACTTCGCCACGATGACCGGTTACGAGACGGGATTGCCCGTGCACGTGATCTTTGAGAAATTGGCCAAGATGCCAAACATCCTCGGTGAGTACGTCGAGTCGCTGGGGTTGAACCAATTCCGCTGTGCCGAAACGGAAAAGTATCCTCACGTAACGTTCTTTTTTAACGATTACCGTGACGCCCCGTTTGCTCATGAGGATCGCGAAATGGCTCCTTCGACCCGAACCGTCTCGACCTACGATCAAGCACCTGAGATGTCGGCTCATGAGATTACCGAAAAAGTGTTGGCCGAAATCGAGTCCGGGCACGCTGAATTGCTGATCGTCAACTATGCTAATGGCGATATGGTCGGCCATACCGGTGTTCTCGAAGCAGCGATCAAGGCGGTTGAAACGGTCGACGAATGTGTTGGCCAAGTCGTTGATGCCGTGCTCGCCAAGGGAGGTTCCTTAATCGTTACTGCCGATCATGGGAACTGCGAACAAATGATTGACCCCGAGACGGGCGGACCGCACACGGCGCATACAACTTACACGGTACCATTGATTGTGGTCGAACCCGGACTGGAGGGAAAAACCCTACGCAGTGGCGGTCGTTTGGCTGACATCGCCCCGACACTTTTGGAACTCATGGGGTTGCCAATTCCAAAAGAGATGACGGGCGAACCGCTGTTAAAGGTTTAAGCCAACCGTAGTGGATCTTGTTAAAGATCCCAACAAAACCGTAGTGGATCTTGTTAAAGATCCCAACAAAACCGTAGTGGATCTTGTCAAAGATCCCAACAAAACCGTAGTGGATCTTGTTAAAGATCCCAACAAAACCGTAGTGGATCTTGTTAAAGATCCCATCTATCCCGTAGTGGATCTTGTCAAAGATCCCAACAAGAACCACTACGGAATTCTTTTCAGTTGTTCTCTAACGAGGTGAGTCGCATGGCAGCGGATGAAAAATCGGTGTGGATTGGCTTTGATCTTGGCGGTACCAAAATGCTTGCGATAGCCTACGACCAAGACTGGAAGATTCTTGGTCGGAGACGCCGGAAAACGAAGAGCCGCAGTGGTTCGGATAGTGGCTGCGAGCGCATCGCCACGACGATCGAACAATTGCTCGAAGAAGCGCAATTGAAGAAGGAGAAGATCGCGGGGATCGGCATCGGTTGCCCGGGACCGATTGACCTCGCAAAGGGCAGGATCTTGATGACTCCTAACCTTGGTTGGGACGACGTTGAAATCGGCAACTTTCTGAAAAAGCGATTCGATTGCGGCGTCGTCGTCGTGAACGACGTTGATGCTGGGATTTATGGTGAGTACCAATTCGGTGCTGCCAAAGGTGCCCGTTGTGCGGTCGGCATTTTCCCGGGGACAGGCGTCGGCGGGGGCTGTGTTTACGACGGTCAAATCCTGCAAGGTGCAAAGTTCAGTTGTATGGAAATCGGTCATATGCGAATTTCGGGCGACACCAGAGTGACGGGTTCAGCAATCACCGGAACCCTTGAAGCGGAGGCAAGTCGATTGACGATCGCAGCGGAAGCGGCCAAGGCGGCATTGCGTGGTGAAGCACCTCATTTATACGACGCCGTAGGAACCGACATTAGCGAGATTCGCAGTGGAGCATTGTCTGATTCGATCAAGAATGGCGACAAGGTTGTCCGTCAATTAGTGGAAGAGGCCGCGCGAAGCATTGGGGTCTCCGTTGCAAACCTCGTCCATTTGTTGGCACCCGATCGGTTTGTCCTTGGCGGCGGCATGGTCGAAGCGATGGAAGATTTGATCGTCAAAACCGTCCGCGAAACCGCTCGAGCAAACGTGATGTCGGTCTACAAAGACGTCTTCGAAGTCGTCGCTGCGAAACTGGGAGACGATGCTGGCGCCATGGGGGCTGCCGCATGGGCTCACCGAAAACTAACCGAGGGTTGATCCGATTCCGCGACTCAAGGCTTGGTCATTGCCAATGCTGTTTCTAACCCGATCGTGATTTCTAGCCATTAGCCGCGGGCGCGTAACGCACTCACGATCATTTAACGCCTTCGGCGAAAAGAATCTTACGGAAAGCAGACCGACGCTCAAACCATCGCTAGTTCTGAGAGCAAAACGATGCCGTATCTGCTTGAGTGGTCTCTTGACTATCTCTGTGACTCCGTGCCTCTGTGAGCGATTCATTGCCGGACGGCGGGGCTCTCACAGAGGCACGAAGGCACGGAGTTTTAGGCGGTCGTGACGTTAGCGACGACGGCTTCGAGGCGTTGCAGGCGTTATCGAAGACCATGGGGATCAGGCCCGCGATCTTGTCGGCACCGCCGGAGAGCGATTTGAGCCCGTCGATCAACTTCACTTCATGGAAATTGATCAGCAGCCCAACTTGCAACCCCGTCAATCTCAATTGGGAGAGCGTTTGCGCTTTGTCGATCGGATGGATAGCAGACTTTGCTTTAAGCTCAACGACAACTTGCGTGACCGCATTAAGGCGTTCAGTCAAGCGTGAAAGGACCTGGACGATCAGTGGATCGACAACGCCGCACCCGACCGCGAGGCCGCCCCTGTCGCGGCGGAACTGGTCCACCTACAAACGACGCCAAGGCTGATCCCGCGACGCTGAGGGCCGCCCTGGCGACCGTGATCGAGGATATCACGCTCTACTGGACCGACGGCGGCCCACGCAAATGGAAGTTCCAACGCGGCAAGATCCGCCTCGATGGCAGCTTGCGTCTACTAGCTACTTCGATGAGGAAAACTTTAGTAGCAACCAATCGCCTAGTCTTGGGGATAGATTACCGAGCGTGATCAAGAGCCGAAGGTAACGCGGCAAAATCACATCGGGGCGGCGGCGGCGTACACAATCGAGAACGATGGCAGCCACTTCATCGGCGGCGAGGCCTTTGACCTTGGTTCCACCGCCTGGACGACTTGCTTCAACGGGGATGTTGCCATCGAGCTTTGATTGATAACGGCTACCTTCGTCGTCGCGACGGATTGGTCCAGGGTTGATTAGCCCGACATGGACACCACGAGATAGCCACTCGAGTCGCATTTGCTGGGTCATGCCTGCCAGTGCATGTTTGGCAATACAGTAACCGCCGAGGTAGCGAGTGCCCACTTTGGCCGCCAGGGAGCCGATGTTGATGATGACGCCACTCGATTCTTCCAGCAGCGGCAATGCGGCTTTGGAGCAATGAAGGGTCGTACAAACGTTCTGCTCAACCAAATCGATCATTCGCTCGCTCGTCAGATTCTCGATCGCTCCTCGGTCGCTCGTCCCGACGCAATTAACCAACACATCGAGTCGTCCAAAGTGATCACCGACCTGACGAATGGTTCGAACGGCGTCCGCTTCGATTGTAAGGTCGGCGGCACAACAAAGCGTTTGTTCGGTCGTTCCGATCGCACTTCTCGCGGATTCTAAACGTTCTTGGTTCCGGCCCACAATGGCGACGCGATACCCGGCGGAGGCAAACGTTGTGGCAATCACCCGCCCTAGCCCCGCGGAGCCTCCAGTAACTAGAACTACAGGATTCGTCTTTGCAGTTGACAAGGTCGATCGATTCCCAAATAAAGAATGTGTGAAGTTTGAATAAAACAGGTTAGGCGTTAAGCATCTTGTCTCCAAGCCTACTGGGCGGGAAACGGTCAAACGATAAATTACCATCAAATGAAGCCGTTGTCGGCATCTTGAACTCTAAAGGAAATTCTGAATGACTCGTCCCCGAATCGAAGATGCATCGACGAAAATTGTGGCAACCGTTGGTCCCGCTTGCGATAGCGTCGACAAATTGGTTGAGTTGATCGAAGCGGGAGCGGACGTGTTCCGTATCAATACCGCCCATGGTGATCGGCAACAACACGAGCAAGTCGTAGCAAACATTCGCAAAGCTGCAACGAAGACGGGCTATGATCCTGGTATCCTGCTCGATTTGGCTGGCCCCAAAATTCGTCTTGGCCAGCTTGTCACCGACCCAATGAACTGTGAAATCGGTGCAACCTTTACTTTTATACGAGGCGACAACCCCAAGACGGACCATGAATTGACGAGCACCTATGCAAAGCTAGTCGATGAGCTGAACGTTGGCGACCGTGTCATGTTAGCCGATGGGCTGGTCTCTCTAAAAGTCACCAAGTCGACGGCGGATCGAGCCGAATGTGTTGTGACCGCGAGTGGCATCACGCGCAGTCGCCAAGGAATCAATCTTCCAGGTGTCAATTTATCCGTTTCTGCGATGCGACAACAAGATGTCGACAACGCCATTTGGGCCGCAAAGAATGGGATTGATTTCATCAGCCTCTCGTTTGTCCGTAAACCGGGCGACGTCCAGACGCTAAAGAATTTGTTGTTAAGCTATGAATCGAACGCGGTCGTGATCGCAAAGATCGAAAAACCAGAAGCGCTCGACCACCTTGAAGAGATTGTCGACGTTGCCGACGGCATCATGGTTGCACGTGGTGATCTAGGCGTCGAAATTGATGTCGCCGAAACGCCTGTTGCTCAAAAGCGAATTATTTCGGTTTGCAAAGAAAAGATGAAACCGGTCATCGTGGCCACTCAGATGCTCGAGTCAATGCACACCAGCAGCCGCCCAACGCGTGCGGAGGCGAGTGACGTCGCCAATGCGATCCTCGATGGAACGGACGCCTGTATGTTGAGCGGGGAAACCGCCATTGGAAACTATCCGGTAAAGTCGGTGGAAATGATGAATCGGATTATGTTGTGTACCGAACGAGAATTGCTACGGCAATCTTCGCACGAAGTCGTCAACAATAGCCGAGTTCAACAAACAACGACTGCCGTGACCGTCGCAGCGACCTACATCGCCGAGGCCATCCATGCCAAATTGATCGTGATCGCAACCAAGAGCGGCAACACCGCGTGGATCAAAAGCCAAAGTCGAAGCCGCATTGCGACGTTGGGTGTTAGTGATTGTGCGGCGACCCTTCGTCGAATGTCACTGCTCTGGGGCATCAAGCCAATCGGTTCCGACTTGATCGATCACACGCCCGAGTTCATTGACGAGATTTGCGATTGGGCAAAGGCGAGTACGGACATCAAAAGGGGTGATCAAATCGTCTTTGTCACCGGTACGGGCGTCATTCAAAAAGCACACAACATGCTAATCGTGCATAGTGTGGAGTAGAAGTAACTTGGCGAACGAGTTCGTTTCTCTCCCGAGCGAAGAGGTACAGAAACCGTAAACAACTGCCTACTCCGCTTGCTGGAGCGATTTCAATTTGGCTATCAGCTGGTCAATCCGAGTTGCCGTTTCGTCCGTCGTCGGATCTTCACTTTCGAGATCGGCGATCTGGCTTTCGAGTTGCTCAATTCGCTTTGAGAGCGGTGGTGGGTTCGCCGCGAGAGTCTGTTTCGACTTTGGTGTTTCTGTTTCGGCTACGAAAACTTTCCCGGACCAATCTCCATACACGATCCGCTTCCCGTCATAGCTAACCGATGCATCCAATACGGCTTCACTCATTGGTTCGAAATCTCGAATAGGGTTGCCACTCGTGTCCCATAGTTTGACACGTTTGTCTTTGCCCGCGGTAATCAAACGTCCTTGATGGTCAAATGCAACATCGGTAACGCCTCCAGCGTGTGCTCCGATAGACTTAATGACTTTGCCGCTAACGACATCCCAAATTTTGACGGTTCCATCATCCGAAGCACTGGCAAAGACGTTCGAGTCGTCACGCCAGGCGACTGCGTTGATGGCTGCTTTGTGATCGGTTAAATCCAGGTAGATGCGGCCTGTATCGGCCTCCCATAAAACGAGACCTGCCGAGCGATCCCCGGAAGCGACGAGGACTCCATCGGGACTAAACGCGACCGCGTAGATCCAATCGGTATGTTTTTTAAGATCGAACACCAATTCGCCGCTCGACGCGTCGTAGATACGCAACATTTTTTGTGGACCGCCCATCGCAACCCGACTCATGGACGAGTTGACATCGGCATCAAGGACGACATCTAGCTCATCGCCGATTGTGGCTTCTCTTTCACCAGTCGTGACGTTGTAAATGGCAGCAATGCCTAAAAACGAATGCTCGCCACCGCCAGCAATCAAGAACTGCCCGTCACCGCTGAACCGCAATGATTGGGCAATCCCTTCTTCGAACGGCAAGATTCCGAGAAGTTCCGCCGTATCGGTGTTATACAAAACAATCTGTTTCTGGCCCGCGATAGCGACGAGCGGAGCCCAGGGACTGCATGCAATTGCCGTGATTGCCGCCGCGCGTTTGGTAACGACGGGTACGGTTTGCGGAATCGATTCGGGCATCGCCGCCGGTCCGTCTGGCTTACCGCCCCCCGATGCGACGAACGACAACGCATTCTGCTTTTTCTTCTTGGCTGTTGAACCCGAATTTTCAAGGATCCCTCCTTCGATCCATTTCAGCACCGTCGTCAACTGTTCGGCGGGGATCTTATCTTGATTGGGCGGCATGACGGGGGTGTCGTCATGGTTGATCAATTGCCAAAGCCGACTCGCCGACGCGTCACCATCATCGTAGACCACCTCGCCGCTACCGCCCCCTTCAACGAGCGACAGGTACGAATCGAGCGCCAAACCACCCTTTTGATCGCTTTGGTTGTGACAGCTCAAACAGTGTTGGCGGAAGATCGGTTTGACATGATCTTCGTAGGTGATTTTGTCGTCCGCTTGGCTCGATAGCAAACAGCTGACCGAAACAACGAGAGTGAGTAAATGACGGTTCATGATTGTTGATGGTGAAACATGGAGACTTGGCCGGGATTACGATCAATCAGTGGTTAAATGCAAATTCGCGGCTGTTGAGGACAGCCCAAAAGATGTCGGTCAATTGCGGGATCCTACTATCCGCTTGATTCTTTTTCCCGTTACTGCCGGCTGACTTCCCAGTCGGTAGATCGAGTCCGTTCGCGATCAATTTTTCACGTTCCTCAGGTGTCGGGTATCTCGACAAGCAACGAGCATAAATTCGATCGATCACTTGCTCGGAGCTTAAGTTATCTTCCTTGACCCACCGCTGAATCACTTTTCCCTGATTGATTTTGTTGCTAATCGAGTTTCCATTTAACAGGTGCAAGGCTTGTGACAGGGAGGGTGAGGTCGAGGCTTCGCATTCGCAAACGGTCGTTCTGGGCGAGCGACCAAACGCATCGAGAAAATAGTTCGAGGTCGCCCCGTCCGCGATCTGCACCGCACTGGCCCCGATTGGCAACCCACGGAACTTGTCGGGCGATTCGGTGACTTGGACGATGCAGTCTAGCAAACTTTCCGCCGGAATTCGTCGGACAACCGCATGGGCGTAGTTCCGAGTATCGTGGGCATTTGATTCATTGGCCACACTGGATCGTTGATAGGCATCGCTATTACAGATGTCACGCACCAGCGCACTCAATTCAAAATCATAGGCGACCAGTTTTTTGCCAAGCGCGTCAAACAACTCGGGATTGCTCGGCGGATTGCTAACCCGAATATCATCGACTTGGTCAACGAGGCCGACGCCCATGAAATGGGCCCAAACACGATTGGCAATCGAGGATGCGAAGAATGGGTTTTCGGCATCGGTCAACCAGTCCGCAAGGATTACACGTCGATCCTTCCCCTTCGTTTCGGGCGTCTCGCCTCCGAGGAACTTTGGAGGAAGGGGTTTCCCGGTCAGTGGATGATTGACTTCGCCACTAAAGCGGTTGAACACAATTTTTTCACGATAGTCTTCGGCTTGCTTGCGGCCGACTTGCGAAAAGAAGGAGGCGAAGCCGTAATAATCGTTTTGGGTCCAACGATCAAAGGGATGATTGTGGCATTGTGCACATTGGGTTCGAATTCCCATGAACACTTGGGCGACATTCTCGGCCGTCTTTAGCGTATCGCGTTCGACCTCGTAAAAATTCGTTGCGGGCGAAGTGAACGTGCCCCCGGTCGCTGTCAACAACTCACGCACCATCTCGTCGATCGGTACTTTTCGAGCAAATTTGTCTGTTAGCCAGTTGGCGTATAAAAACGCCGACTTGTAGCTCACGTCGTTACTACTTTTAATCATCAGTAATTGAGCAAATTTCATCGCCCAAATTTCACTGAACTCTTTTCGCTCAAGCAATCGGTCGATCAGCTCGGCTCGCTTGTTTTCACTCGAATCCGCGACAAAGTGATCGAATTCTTGTTGAGTGGGTAGCAAGCCGGTGATATCAATTGTCACTCGTCGAATAAACTCTTCATCACTGCATCGCTCACTTGGTAGAATCCGTAGTTGCTTCAGTTTCTTGCCAACCAATTGGTCGATTTCATCACCCGCAATCTCGGGCGGCGTGTATTGTAAATCGGCTGGCAATGCCAACACTTGGCTGCCGACGGTGTGGGTATCGAAGCGAGCCATCACGAATGCTTCCCCCCGTTGTCCCGCGGTCACGATTCCCGCGTCATCAATTGCAGCCGTCGACGAATTGTTGGAGTTAAAGGCAGCCAGACGAGTCACATCGCGAGTCGAGCCATCGCTATAGGTTGCAACGGCAACAAAACGCTGGCTCGTCCCCTCCCCTTCCAAGACCGCTTGCGGGGGCAAGATTGAAACCGACTCGACGGCTGGCGGCTCTGCATCGGCGGGATCATTCTTGGCACCCTTTTCCAGCCACTCTAAGATCGTCGCGTAGTAATCGGACTCGGCATCAAAGAGTTTGCCACCGGTGTGCGGAACCGCCCCGGTTGCCTTCTTTAGCAGCAAACTCTCTTCGGGAACGGCCAGGTTGACTCGCCGAAATCCAATCTCGCGAGTGATCCTGAAATAGTCGCCTTGGGGATCGAACCCGAACAAACTCAAGTTGAAACCATCCTTACCGCTGGCCGCTCCGTGGCAAGAACCTGTATTGCAACCCGATCGAGTCAAAACGGGCATCACATCGTTCTTAAAGCTGATTTCAGGTCGATTCGATGCCCCCGCAACGGTAACATGCACACGCACGCTCGAACCAGCATAGCGGGCGACCAAATCGGTTTCGCCGTCCGCGAGTGGATACAACTGATAACCATCAAGCTTGGCAATTTTCGGGTCATCGATTGACCAGTCGACTCGATCGCTGGCATCTTCGGTAATTCCATCAGGCCGCAAAAGTACGGCCACAAAAGATTGAAAGTCTCGAGCCGAGTTGAGTTTGATCTCCGGCGGGTAGACCGAAAGCTTAGGCTTTTCCGAAGTCGCTCCTGTGACCGATGCCGATGCGGCAACCGCCCCTGGCGTCATGCAAGCAGCTTGCAGCAATGCGGTGCAAACGATTGCAGCGAAAATAGACCCGCGCGGTCGAGCTTGAATTCGATAGTCCATGATTAATTCTGCTTCATTTGTCGGAGTTGTTCGAGTCGGCTGAGCGGTTTCGGCTCTGCTTTCTTCGGTTCGGCTTTTTTCTCTTCCGTTTTTGGCTTTGGCTGTTCCACTTTTTTCACGGGCAACGGCTTATCCAATCGCAATTCACCCGTTCCGTTGGTTTGGTGAATGATTTCGTCACCCACCTTCACTCTGGATTGGCAAACGAGCGTCTTGTGTTTGCCTGGCTTTGCGTCAGCAGCAACCACGATGCGAAAGGTTAGCATCGTTGTATCCTTGGAAACCTTTTGGATGGGCTCGGCACATGTCACACCATTGGGGATGCCGACCAATTCGACCTCCGCATCCGCTGCGTCCGATCCCGTACCCTCAGCATTCGCATCGGCTGCTACCTCATTTTCATCGACAACGGTCGTGGACGGTAGATCACGCAACACTTCGACTTCGACGGCGACGGTTGCTTCGGTTCCAAGCTCTGCGGTCGTTCTTGGGAAGCTATACTTGAACAACGAATCTTGAACTTCCAATTCGATCGGCGGCGATGCGATTTCGGCGTTGCCGTTACTTGTCGGATAGGTTGCAATCATGATGAGTGGCCAAACGCCGATTGCGGCGTTTCCATTGGCCGTAATCGGGATATTCACTTCCGACTTTCCCTTTTCAATCTTTCGGCTATTGTTGATGCCAATGCCAGGCGGATTGTAAAGCGTGCGGAGCGAAACAGCGCCATTAAAACCTTTATCACGAACGATGCGAACGATCAGATCCTTGCTGCCGCTGCGAACGATCGGCGTTTTAGGTTGGACCAACTCGATCGAAAACGGCGCCGCATCGGTGACCGCAATTGCAGCTCGATCGGAATCGTAACTCCACATACCACGACGGTTCTGGCCAAGGACTAATTTATGTGTTTGAGCGAAGTTTCCCTGAACATCGGCATGCTTCGAATCCCCGGTTGCTTCGATATTAAAAAGTGAAGCGTCGTGCTTGGCTTCGGATGACGCCGTAAACAAGATGGGTATCTCTGAGCGTCCTTTGGGGATCGGGTACGTTGTTGCGGTCACTCCTTCGGGTAGGCCGAGCACGTGGGGCTCGATTGCATCGTTGTAACCTTGGCGCGAAGCCGTGATGACGGTAGCGGTTTGCCCCCCGATGGGGACCGAGATGACTTCCGCTTGATCACGGCGTCCTTCTTTGAGAGTTAGCGCAAACGTCGGATTCGCTTTCTCGACTTCGATCCGGTATTGATGTAGGGGACTTCCGCCGCGCAGGTGGTCGTAGATGCGAATCGTATGTGCGCCGTCGACTTTCGTTGCAAACTCAAGCGACGGATCAACGCTGCCATTCACGTCGTCCGAGGAGACGATCGTTTTGTAGTCGGGACCAAACACGTTCAATACCGCATCGAGTGGCGAACGCAGACAGTTGCGAGCGAA
This sequence comes from Novipirellula aureliae, assembly GCF_007860185.1. Taxonomy (NCBI): domain Bacteria; kingdom Pseudomonadati; phylum Planctomycetota; class Planctomycetia; order Pirellulales; family Pirellulaceae; genus Novipirellula; species Novipirellula aureliae. Next base: position 22,501 of record NZ_SJPY01000013.1, on the reverse strand, counting down.
AACGTTGACACGGTACCGTTCCCCCTTTTTGCACTCGAACTGAAAGGCATCGAAATCACCCGGTTGACCAATCACGCCACAAAGTGCAGCAGGCACCGTCACGGATGGTGCCTTGCGATGATTGTTATTCTGCGGTTCATCCTCCATGACCACAGGTAGCGTATTGACACGAATCCAATTGGGCGATGGTGAAATACCATCCTCGTTCTCGGTAACAACGGCGTAGCGACTCCTGGACTCACTGGGCAAGACAACGGATCCTTCTTCGGTCTCACCGCTCAAGTGAATCAACTTGGCATTCAATGTCGATCCTGGCACACCGCCACCTGGAATGGCCGCGACCGGACGTGGGAAAGTTCCGACATGTAACCGATAGCTGCAGCTTGGATGACCACCAAACGAGCTGTCTCGCACTAAAACGGTATAAACCCCATCGGACTCGGCCGTATAAGAACAAACACCGTCTTGCCCAAGAAACGCTGAATCATCGCTGGTCGCCAATTCAAATCGCCCTTGGTCGAGAATGGCAATGTAAGGATCGAGGATGTTCTGATTGTTCAAAGAATAGGCCAACCGGATACCTTCGATCTCGACCTGAAGACTTTGCCCCGCCGCAAGTTTGACCGCATAGTGATCCACATCTTCGCGTTCGATCACGCCTTCGATTGTCGTGTTGAGCTCAATCGGTTGCTGAGTTTCAATCCCATTGTTCGGTTCGACCTCTTTGACGATTGGCATCGCTCCCACGCCTAGCAAGCGTAGGTTGGCAATTCCTGATTTCGTGACCAAGCGAATTGGGTAGAGGCCAGGAGCGATTGTGGGGTCGGTCTTGATCGTTATCTCGACCTTCTTGTTATCGATAGGCTTGACGTCGAGAATGGTTAGACCATCGACATCGGAAAGAACTTGATGAGCGTCCTTCAGTCGATTGCCAACTAGCGAGATCGTCGTTTCCTCACCTCGGACGACGCCGCGTGGTTCGAGCCTCTCGACGACCGGAAGTGATGCGATCGCCGTTATCGGCAAGTACACCAAAGCCAAGAACGCCAACGTGGTTTTTAATCGGCTGTGTATCATAAGTCGGTTCGGTTGAGAGGATCGAATCAAACAGTGGCTGATTTGCTCTTCTGCACAAATTCTCAGGTAGTGGATCTTGTTAAAGATCCTGACGCAAATTCTCAGGTAGTGGATCTTGTTAAAGATCCTGACGCAAATTCTCAGGTAGTGGATCTTGTTAAAGATCCTGACGCAAATTCTCAGGTAGTGGATCTTGTTAAAGATCCTGCACAAATTCTCAGGTAGTGGATCTTGTTAAAGATCCTGACGCTTGAGGATCTTTAACAAGATCCACTACTGGAAGACTCATTTCTTACAAGAGATATCAAGCCAACAACGGCGTAATCAGTTTTCCGCCATTCACAATCTCGATCGGACGGTCACCGGGCGCCATTAATTCTTTGTCGGCGACAATACCAAGCAACCGATACATCGTGGTCGCTAGGTCTGCAGGTGAGACCGGGTCGAGTTCCGGCTCCGATGCGGTTGAGTCCGAAGCACCATGGATCAACCCTGCTTGGATACCACCGCCAGCCAACATGACACTGAACACCTTCGGCCAGTGGTCACGACCAGCGTCCGCATTGACTTTCGGGGTCCGACCGAATTCACTTGTTAGCATCACCAACGTTTCATCCAGCAAACCACGTTCGGACAAATCATCGAGCAACGCTGACAGGGCAACATCCAAACGGGGCATCAAATTTCGAACGCCTGCGGTAATGTTGGCATGCATATCCCATCCGCCATAGGTAAGTGTTACCAACCGCGATCCTGCTTCGACCAAGCGGCGAGCCATCAGCATGCGTTGGCCCGCTTCGTTGCGACCATATCGGTCTCGCATCTTTGCATTTTCTTTCGACAAGTCGAACGCTTCTTTTGCAGCAGGGGTATCGAGCAAATCGTAAGCGCGCTGATAGAACGTGTTCATCGCATCAACACTATCGCATGAACCACGTTCGGCAAAACGTTGATTCACGATTTCGAGTGCCGATTTTCGTCGAATGAAACGCTCTTGGTCGACTCCCCCCGCCAAGTCCAAGTCACGAACTTTGAAATCATCGCGTGCGGGATCGGCGCCCAAAGCGAAAGCCCCATAGCTACTCGGCAAGTAGCCCGTTCCCGCATATTCATTGGGCACTTTGGGGATGCAAATGTAAGGGGGTAAATTATTTCGAGGCCCATATTCATGGCTGACCACAGCCCCAAAACTGGGGTAACTCAGTGCGGGGCTTGGTTTATAGCCGGTGAACATATTATGCGTTCCCCGTTCATGTGCCGCTTCACCGTGGGACATCGACCGGATCACGCTAAATTTGTCCGCACGCTTTGCCAATTGGGGAATCGATTCGCAGAACACTTCCCCCGTATTCGTCTTGACCGTCCCCATCTCGCCTCGGTACTCGAGAGGACTGTAGGGTTTCGGATCGAACGATTCTTGCTGAGCCAATCCGCCCGGCAGAAAAATATGAATGACACTCTTGGCTTTCGCTTCAATAAAGTCATAGTGTTTTTGTTCTGCAGCCGCTTGTCGCATAAGCAAATCGGGTAGCGATAACCCGAGTCCACCAAGCGTTCCCGCGGCAAGAAAGCCGCGGCGACTAAAGGGATTTCCGTGACAACGCATGTGAAAACCTTCTTGTTTGAGTACGGTTTCTTTGAGTACGGAGCTTTGTAGCATCAACAGACCGCCCGAAATTCTCGCGGTGGAATTTTGGCAGAGCTGTAAAAGAATTGATTGGAAGGTGGGTTAATAATCAGGTTGAATTGGTAGAATTTCAATCAACTTTCAACCTGACAAGGCGGGTCTTTCACAATATGCTGCGAAAGGGTGTTACTGAACTGACGGGCTGGATTGTGACATTTTACCGCACCCAAAAACTCGAGTCAAACGCTTTCGACGACGGAATGACGATTCAAACCTCCCAATCAGCGTGCCCAGCACAAGCAAAAAGGCCGAAAATCGCTTGGTTTATCGCTGCGGTCGGCCTACTTGTCGGAGTGGTGGGTTTCTCTGTTGGACACTTCCAATTTATGGAACCACTTCCACAGCACCATCAAAAAATCAGCCAAGTGGTCGGCGAATCAATGGCCCCCTCATTGATGGGGGCACACTTCAGTTCTCATTGCCCAAATTGCCAAATCCAAATACTCGTTCCCCTCCATGGTGCGACCCCCGCGATTCCCAAAAGCGGAATCGTATGTTGGCACTGCGGTGCGTCGGTTTCGGCGGAGCAAGTCAAATTGTCCGGGAACTTGATCCCAGGCGATCAAGTTCGCATCAATGACGAAACCAGATCCTTCGAACTTGGCGATATGGTGGCTATCAATGTCGATGGTCGCATGCGAGTCAAACGTATCCTCGGATTGCCAGGAGATATTATCGTTCTCGATGGAACGCGTTTGCGAGTTCAAGAGAAATCTTTTCCAACATTGGCACCGCTTGTTCGTGTCGACTCGGATCGATACCGCAGCCAATCGCGGTGGCTACCAGGTGCGGGTGGCGATGCATCGCATTGGAAACGCGTGAACCGTACCTGGGAGCACGGGCCCTCGAAGCAAATCAACGATTGGTTGTGTTACCACCACTTTGCGGTATACCGCCAAAACCAGGCATCGCCCGTGATGGACGATTACCCGATCAACTCATCGATCGTCCGGCGTTTGAATCGTGCCGAGCATTTGGCCGTTGAAGTGATCGTTCATGATGACAACAAAATCCATTCAGAACGGCCGATTGTACTGGAGACACTCTTTTGGAATCCGGACGGTGTCAGAGTCATGAAATCATCGCTCATTCGTGGAGCATCGACGATTGTCCGCTCATCGGAATCATCGAAAGCCAATCTCGGTCAGCTCACCGAGTCGACAGCGTCCAACGACAGGCACGCGTCACCGATCGCCCCCCGGAACAGACGCATTGGGCTCGAGGAGCGGAACGACAATGAAAGTGATCGTCCATCAAATGTGGCGATGGATGATGTCAGTCGCTTGGTGGCTCCGACGCACCCGATCGCCATTCGGTTTGCATGGGAAGACGGTCAAGGGTATCAGGGGCTCCGATTGGAGCTGAACGTATTTCGCGAAATAGAGTACCGGGTTCGCCCCCAAGACGATATGTCTGGCTTTCCGCTCCGCTTGGCGGAGGATCAGTACTTTGTCGTAGGAGACAATGTCCCGGTATCGGTCGACAGTCGGACGTTCGGCCCCATCGACGAAAACCAACTCATTGGCAAAGTTGAGCCGATAAGCACCGTCCAATGAACATGGAAATGGTGTAGGATCAGAATAACTCACAGCCTTTCCAGCCTTCGAAGAGTGCTGGATTTTGCTTCGTGCATTGCCAACGCTTGATTTCAGGGTTAGCAAAAGAGTGGCTGAGGCATCTTGCCTCCGTAAACTGCGGCGGGAAGCCACAGCCACGAAAGATGCTTTCCCTCATTCGTTCGTTGCGACAAAACACTAACCGATATCAACCCAAAGAGAGTCCGCATCATGTTTCGCCAGCTCATGATTAGAATGCACCTTGCTTCCCTGCTACTCATTACCACGACGGCTATTGCGGTCGCAGGCGATCGACCAAATATTTTGTGGTTGACCAGCGAAGACAACAATGTGAATTGGGTGGGATGTTACGGAAACCCCTATGCGGAGACCCCTCATATCGACGAACTTGCTCGAGAGGGTTTTCAGTATATGAATTGCTATTCTGATACGCCCGTTTGTGCGCCACAGCGTTGTACTTGGATCACTGGAGTTTATGCGCTTTCGTTGGGAACCCATCCCATGCGCAGCCGTTATCCGATACCTCATGAATCGATCAAGTACTATCCAGACCACTTAAAGGCGGCAGGCTATTTCGTCGGAAATTCCACCAAGACGGACTACAACATTGGAGGCCGCAAAGACAGCAGTCCTTGGGATACAAAGAAAGTTGATTGGCAATCGCTAAAGAACAACCAGCCGTTCATGATGGTTATCAATACAACCAAGTCACATGAATCGAAGGCGTTTGGTGATATCGATCAAACCGAACACGATCCGCAGCAAGTCCGACTTGCCAAATACCATCCTGACATTGCCGATATCCGCAAAAACTACGCTCACTATCACGATCAAGTAAAAAAGATGGATGCCGATATCGGCGATGCACTTGCGAAGCTTGAGCAAAGCGGGATGGCAGATAATACGATCGTCATTTACAACTCCGATCACGGAGGTGTTCTACCTCGTAGTAAGCGTTTTCTTTACAACAGCGGAATTCATTGCCCGCTCATCATCCGCGTTCCTGAAAAGTTCAAGCATCTTCGGCCAGCGGAGCCGGGAACGAAAATCGAGGATTTAGTCAGTTTTATCGACATGCCAAAAACCTGGCTGCAAATATGCGGAATTGACCCTCCCAGAGCAATGCAGGGAAAGGTTTTTCTGGGCGATAAAAAGGAACCACGCGATTACCAGTTTAGTTTCCGAGGCCGGATGGATGAGCGGATCGACAACATCCGGTCCGTTCGTGACAAACGCTTCTTGTACATTCGTAACTACATGCCCTACGCTCCTTGGGGACATCATCAAGATTACCTTTGGAACATGAAAGCAACCCAAGCTTGGGAAGCCTATCATCGTGAAGGGAAGACCGATGCCGTGACCGGTCGCTTCTTTCAAACCAAGCCGATGGAAGAGCTTTACGACATGGTCGCCGACCCTGACAATGTCGACAATTTGATTGCAGATCCCGAGTACGGTGAAGAGGTAAAGCGGTTGAGTGCACAACTCGACCAATGGCAACTCGAGATCTTTGACGCGGGATTGCTTCCCGAAAGCGAGGTCGTGCGGCGATCGCTCGATTGTGGAAAAACGATCTATGAAATGGTGCGTGACCCGTCATTGTACGACATCGCTGCCTACCAAAACGCTGCCGCCTTGGCGCTTGAACAAGATCCGGCGAACCTGTCCGTTTTTTATAACAACTTGAATGATGAAGACGCGGGCGTTCGCTATTGGGCAATCGTTGGTTGTTTCAATCTTCAAGGACGCACTCCACTTGATCCTGTCATCTTGCACTCGGCACTTCGCGATCCTTCGCACCACGTCCGCATCATGGCTGCCTGGACGGTGTACAAAGAAGGTGACAAGGCAGCGGCACAAGCATGTTGGAATGATCTACTTGAAAACGACTCGTACGCGGCTTTAATGGTGCTCAATGTACTCGATTGGACCGGCGATGGTTTTGATCCTCATATCGAGTCCATTAAAGCATGCAAAACCGATATGGGTGGGAACGTCGAGCGAATCCGAAAATGTATTCTGAATGGAGAGATGTAAGACAATCGATGTCGACTTTAGCTCCCACCAACTGGCTAGTTGCAGCCGATCGGTTAAAGTTTTTGTACTTTCGCCGTCGTTCGATGCTGCGTGTGATCGAGTCTCCATGCTCGATCGGAAGCCGAGCTGCACTTGTGCTAACGGCTGCGTTAGCGAGAGGATAGGACGCGGTTAGTGGGTCGCACCATCCATTCACTAAACTCCGTGATAGCTTTCGACCGCTTGCGTGACCAACGCCAAGTCATCGACACTGAGCGAGACCGCGCCTGCTCCAGCGTTATCGGTTGCTTGAGTCTCATTTCGGGCTCCGCATAAAACGTGCGAACATCCTGTTTGAGCCAGTGTCCAGGCCATCGTCAATTGGGCGATTGAAATCTGATGCTGATCGGCGACCGAACGCATGGTATCGAGCATGCTGTTGACGCGGCGAACGTTCTGTGGCTTGAAACGCTCTTTGCTTGCTCGCTGATCACCGTCAGGATATTGACGATCAGGATCAATTTTTCCTGTCAACAATCCTTGACCGAGGGGGCTGTAGGCTAGAAACGCTATTCCAGCTTGGTCACATTTCGCCAAGTTGGAGGACTCCAGGTCGCGATCCAGCATCGAGTACTTCTCTTGATCGGTATCGAGTTGCCCAAAACTCTGATACTGATCGATTTGATCGACGGTCGCGTTCGATACACCGATTGCTCGAATCTTTCCTTCTCGTTTGAGTTCTTGCAGTACCCCCATCTTTTCTTCGATTGGGACTTTGTCATCTTGCCAATGGGTCTGATACAAATCGATCACATCGGTCTGCAATCGTTTCAGACTTTGTTCAACTTCTTGACGAATCCCATCGGCTCCACCGTAGATAAAGACGTCAAAACTTTTCGCCGACTTTTCACCGGGCATATCATAAATTTTTTCGGTGGTCGAGAATTTCCTTGTCGCTCGTTTTTTCTGTTCATCATTCAGATCCCATCTCATCGTACATTTGGTGGCCAGAACGACACGATCACGACGGTCGGTGATCGCTTTTCCTACAACCTCTTCACTGTGCCCGAACCCGTAGATCGGAGCGGTATCAATCAAATTGCCTCCAGCGTCCAAGAAGGCATGAATGGCGCGAATCGATTCCCTGTCGTCCTGGCCGCCCCACGTCCAGCCGCCAGCTGCCCAAGCTCCGAATCCGACGACGGACGCGTCGATATTTGATAATCCAAGTGGTCGCTTCTTCATGTTTTGTTTCCTGTTAGGCATTTTACGAAAATAGTCCAGCTTCGGACTTTGTGAGCACGATCTGAAATCCAACCAGTGAAAATCGCGTACCACTTACTTAACGCGCCAATAAAATAAAGTTTCCGTTCATCTCACCCACAAAAACGGGGCGATTCAGCCGACGCCCTAAAAAACGTGGCGGGTGCCATCGCCCCCCAAATCGACTTGGGGGTGCCCATTTTTTGTACGTGCGCGTATCGTATGCGCGCGTTCTGTATGCGCGCGTATTGAAAATGCGCGCGTTTCTGTCGCTTCCCGAGCAGCGAGAAACCGAATCGAGGCCCGCACGATCGGATCGGCAAAAAGCCCGGTGGACGTCGTCCTTAATCGCGGCTTGAAAACATCATCATGATCCGCAGAATGTACCAAAACAGCAAAGCGACCGACGCGAACAACGCTAACGATGCTGCAACATGCTGGTCCGTTCGATAGTGGTGCAAGATGTTGGAGGTGTCGTACAAAATGTACCCCGATGCTAAAGCGACCATCAGGGCACTAAAGAGAATGCCTAACGAGAAATTGAAGATAATCCCGGCGACGATGGCCCCAAGTGCGACCAATCCGGCGACGGCCAAGTATTTACCCCAAGGGGCCAAGTCGACACGGGTGGTAAAGACGAACGCGGTCAAGCCTGCAAAGACGACCGCTGTCACGACTGCCGCCATCACTGGGATTTGCGGGTCCAATCGCATTGCGATGTACAATAGCGGAAGCAACAAGATGGCTTCGGCAAAGGTGTAAAGCCCCAAGCCTGCATATTGTAGTCCTACCGACGAGTCACTGTTGGCCCAGCTTCTTGCCATCCAGCTGACGGCCATGAACGCTCCGAGGACAAGCAGCCACCCGTACCCACCGAGCATCCATCCGACCAAGCGATCCATCGTGGCAGCGGGCACGATCGAAAACAATACGACTTCGATCGCGATTAGAGCCAACACGGCTCCGCCCAGATGGGCGTAGGTGCGACGGATAAAGGTTGCTCGAGCCGATTCGCTTGCAAATGCCGCCATCTCGCCTGTAGGAGCGTAAGGACTGTACTGGCTCATCTTGTTCCTCGTCGTTTGAGTGTAATTTGGGCGTTAATTGAATTCGAAACCCAAGAATCGCACAGTATATCGCAAACAAATGTTCGTGTCTTGATACAGACGTTGGGCGAGCGGCAAGATCCACTACGCAGGGCGGGTTATGTATTGAATATCTGAAACACGCTTTAGCAATCTCTTGCGTCTCATGTTATCATGGTAGCAATCGGCGACAAACATCCCATCCTTCTCAGGGTTTCCCACCAACCGCCTCTCATGCCATTCATCGATTGTCGATTTCGCCTCACACTTGCCCGGCGGTTTCCCGCTGTTTCCGCTGTTTCCGCTCTCTTGTTGCTGGTCGCATGGGGACTCTGTGCGATTCCCTGTGCCGCTGAGACAATCGACTTTGCTCAAGAAATACGGCCCCTTTTGTCCGATCGCTGTTTCGCCTGCCATGGACCGGACGAGGCCGCTCGTCGTGCCGATCTTCGTCTTGATCTCGCCGTGGGGCTCGACGATGTCGTTTCGGGCGAGAATCTTGACAGCAGTGAGCTTGTTGCCCGCATCACGAGTGATGACCCGGGCTTCGTCATGCCGCCTCCTGACGACGGCAAACGATTGTCTCGCGAAGAGGTTGCCAAAATTAGACAGTGGCTTGCGGAGGGAGCGGTTTACGAAACCCATTGGTCGTTTATTGCCCCACAAAAAGAATCGTTCTCCAACACGCCGCTGGCGGATGCAACTGCCGCGATCGACTTCTTCGTCGATCGTGAGATCGAACGGGCGGGGCTGACAGCGAACGGACCGGCAGACGATCGAGCGATTCTGCGGCGAGTTTGTTTGGATCTGACCGGGCTTCCGCCATCACGCGGGCAACTCGAAAACTATTTGCGTGATCGATCCAATCGAGCCACTGCAGATTCGGCTTATGAGCGGCTCGTTGATTCCTTACTTGCTTCGCATCATTTTGGCGAACATGTCGGACGCTATTGGCTTGACTTGGTGCGTTTTGGCGATACACACGGCTTGCATCTCGACAACTATCGCGAAATGTGGCCCTACCGAGATTGGGTAATCAATGCCATCAATGACAACATGCCGCTGGATCAGTTTATTACGGAGCAACTTGCAGGCGATTTGCTACCCGATGCGACGGTGGATCAGAAAATCGCGAGTGGTTTTAATCGGCTTAACGTGACGACGAATGAAGCGGGCTCGATTTATGATGAAATCTTCGCAAGAAACGTGATCGACCGAACGGATGCGTTCGGAACCGTTTTCCTGGGGATGACGGTCGGATGCAGCTCGTGTCATGACCACAAGTTCGATCCGATCACCATCCGCGACTACTATTCAATGTCGGCATACTTCAATAGCCTCGATGGTCGAGCAATGGACGACGACATGAAAAATCATGCGCCGTCCATTCTCATTCCCACCGCCGAGCAGGCCGCCGCAATGGAGGATGCCCAACAGCAACTTGCTGCTTTAGAAGACGAGATGAATGGGCCGATCGACACCGTCGACGCGGCTCAGCTCGAATGGGAGCAGTCTGTATCGAATCTTCCTGATACGCCAATCGTAACGCTAGGGGCGACTCATCTTATCGGCCCCTTCCCACAACCGACCACGCTGCTGAGCTACGATCAAGTGTTCGCCTCACAGCAATCCGCGTTTGATCCGAAGCAAAGCTTCGAGTTTGATGGTGAAACGTTCGCATGGACCGAGCGAAACGACTTGCGTTGCTTGGATGTCCATTCACTCGGTATCGTTGAGGATCGCCCGAGCGTAACGGTTCTGCACAAGCGTATCACCGCACCGTCACCCGAAATCGCCACCCTGTTGATTGGAGCTTGCGGCGGATATGTGGTCTATCTAAACGGAGACCAAATCAGCAAACACGAAGGGCCTGATGGAACGCAACCGCTGTCGGATAAAATCGATCTACCACTCGCGAAGGGCAACAATGATCTCTACATCAAATTGGTTCACCATCAAGGCGTCAATCAATTTAGCTATGCGTTCCGATCGCCCTCCATCGAAGTTCCTCCGCAATTGATCGAGCTGTTGCGAATTCCGAAGCTGGACCGATCGGAGCAACAAAGCGCTGCAATACAACGGTATTACCGCAGCGTCTATTGCACGCATCCCGATTGGACTTTGCTTGTCAATCTAAAGAGGGGTCTACAACAGGCGATCCGTTCCATCCGCGAAAGCATAACAACGACCTTGGTTTGGAAAGAGCTTGCGGAACCCAAACAAGCCTACGTCCTAGATCGTGGCCAGTATGATTCGCTTGGCGAGTCGGTCGAGCGGCGAACGCCATCGTTTTTGCCTGGCATGTTAAAAGGGTGGCCTAATGATCGGTTGGGATTGGCAAAGTGGCTGGTTTCCGAAACACATCCACTGACGAGTCGAGTCGCAGTGAACCGGTATTGGCAGCAGATATTTGGTACCGGACTTGTGAAAACAAGCGAGGACTTTGGAAGCCAAGGTTCTCTGCCAAGCCACCCCGAGCTGCTCGATTGGTTGTCGGTCGACTTTCGCGAAAGCGGTTGGAACGTAAAACAGCTATTCAAGGCGATCGTGATGAGTAACGCCTACCGTCGATCCGCAGAAACCGATGCGGACCAATTGAGAATCGACCCAAACAATCGGCTGCTTGCCCGTGGACCTCGATTCCGTCTCGATGCGGAAGTGCTCCGAGATCAAGCGTTGGCCTTGTCATGTTTACTCGTCGACCAAGTGGGGGGACCGAGTGTCAGGCCGCCGCAACCAGCGGGACTTTGGAAAGCGGTGGGGTATTCCTCCAGCAACACAGCCGTCTTCGTTGCCGATTCCGGTGACAACGTCTACCGCCGGAGTGTTTACATGTTTTGGAAGCGAACCAGTCCACCACCACAAATGACCACGTTCGATGCCCCCAGTCGTGAGTCGTGTACAGCTCGGCGAGAACGAACCAACACTCCGCTGCAAGCGTTGGTACTATTGAATGAGACGCAATACATGGAAGCAGCGAAGCAGTTCGCGAATAGGGTGTTCGCTGTGCCTGGCCTTTCAACGACGACGAAAAAGATTGATTGGGCATTTGAAACCATCACGATGCGGCCACCCACGATGGAAGAACGACAGGAGATTGAATCGTTGATCGCTGATTTGACGGTGTATTACGAAAATCATCTAGAATTGGCGAGTCAGCTCAGTGGTGATTCGTCGGCGGAGTTAGCTGCTTGGATCGTCGCCGCCAGTACGCTACTCAACCTCGATGAAGTCTTATGCAAATAGACGCTCGTGCTTTTTCGGCAAAAGGACGAGCGATGGCCGTAGTGGATCTTGTTAAAGATCCCCAAGCGGAAGGATCTTTAACAAGATCCACTACACTAAGAATAGATGGAGCGGAAGGATCTTTAACAAGATCCACTACGCTAAGAATAGATGTTAACGGACACTAGGAATTCTATCGATGTCATACGCAATGGAACCTCATCTAGAATTGGCGAGTCAGCTCAGTGGTGATTCGTCGGCGGAGTTTGCTGCTTGGATCGTCGCCGCCAGTACGCTACTCAACCTCGATGAAGTCTTGTGCAAATAGACGCTCGTGCTTGTTCGGCAAAAGGACGAGCGATGGCCGTAGTGGATCTTGTTAAAGATCCCCAAGCGGAAGGATCTTTAACAAGATCCACTACACTAAGAATAGATGGAGCGGAAGGATCTTTAACAAGATCCACTACGCTAAGAATAGATGTTAACAGACACTAGGAATTCTATCGATGTCATACGCAATGGAACCCGGGCAATCCGCACGAGAGCAGTTGACCAGACGAGCGTTCTTTTCTCGTACTTCCGCCGGCCTTGGAGCGGTTGCATTGGCTTCGCTTGATGCCTCAAACGGGATAGGCAACGCAAAAGCAACTGAAATGGAAGGGCACGGTGGATTGCCGGGTTTGCCGCATCATCCACCGAAAGCCAAACGTGCGATTTATCTGTTTATGGCGGGAGCCCCGAGCCAAATGGACATGTGGGATCACAAACCTGCAATGGCCGATTGGTTTGACAAAGATTTGCCTGAATCGATTCGTATGGGGCAGCGTTTGACGACGATGACTAGCGGCCAAGATCGGTTTCCAATCGCACCGAGCATCTACAAATTTTCGCCGCACGGGGCAAACGGCACGATGGCCAGTGAATTGATTCCGCACATGGCGAGCAAAGTGGATGACATCGCATTGATCAAATCAATGTACACCGACGCGATCAATCATGATCCAGCCATCACGGCTATCTGCACCGGAAATCAATTGCCGGGCAAAGCCAGTTTGGGGGCATGGCTAAACTATGGACTCGGCAGTGTCAACGAAAACTTGCCAGGCTTTGTCGTCATGACGGCTTCCTGGACAGGACGCCAAGAAGCCCAAGCTCTCTACAACCGGTTATGGGGCAGCGGATTCTTGCCGAGCAAACATCAAGGTGTAGCGTTGCGGAGCAGCGGCGATCCGGTGCTTTACTTATCGAACCACGCTGGGATCGATCCTGTCGTCCGTCGCAGGATGCTCGATTCGCTATCGGCGATCAACAAAAATACTGCCGAACGTATCGGCGATCCCGAAACCAATGCGAGAATTGCTCAATATGAAATGGCGTTTCGGATGCAAACCAGCGTCCCTGATTTGACCGACATTAGCGATGAGCCACAACATGTTCTCGATCTTTACGGTCCCGATGTGCGGACGCCAGGCACGTTTGCCAATTGTTGCTTGATGGCTCGCCGGATGGCAGAGCGAGGGGTACGTTTTTCTCAAATTTTTCATCGAGGATGGGATCAGCATGACGTGCTCCCCAAAGATCTACCGAATCAATGCCGCGATGTCGATCAGGCTTCCTCGGGATTGCTAGCCGATCTCCGCCAACGCGGATTGCTTGACGATACGCTTGTGGTTTGGGGAGGAGAATTTGGGCGAACGATCTATTGTCAAGGCAAACTGACGCTGAACAACTATGGTCGGGACCATCATTCCAAGTGCTTTACCGTTTGGATGGCTGGTGCCGGTGTTCGGGAGGGTGTCGTTCATGGTGAAACGGACGAGTTCAGTTACAACATCGTCAAAGATCCTGTTCACATCCGCGATCTCAATGCAACCATCATGCACGTAATGGGAATCGACTCGGATCGCTTCACCTATCCGTTCCAGGGACTCGACCAAAAGCTAACGGGCGTCGAATCAAGCCGAGTGGTTCGCGAGATTTTGCTATAGTTAGACCGCGTGCCCAACGCCAGTGTGATCAATGGAGTTCGTTATGGTACGACCGTAACGTTTGCTCTCAGACGCTTGTTCTGCGAAACAACGGGCGCTTTACCGCTGGCCGTTTTCAAGCCTTGAATCACGACTTCCTTGGTCAGTGTGTAAGGAAAAGATCGCTTCGACTCAGGTATCTCTCTTCCTCGATCTGGATCATCAAACAAGTACATGCCTTGATAGTTGGCAGGAACATTCGAATCGTCAACGAACAACCCGTCGATGGTCACACGGGTCGGCATGAAACATTGATAGCCAAAGTCATGAGTTGAATCGTTACGGACTTGCATCAATATCGGCCAAGTTTGTCTGCCGCCGGATGGTATCCATCGGCAGTTACGAATGACGACATCACCTTCCCAAGTACTTCCATAATCGCTTCGCAAGCTAATCAGAGAACGTCCATGCAAGGTGGAGTCTTCCACCGTCAACCGTCCGCGTCCGATCGCGTTGAGTCCAGCGTGTCCCAGCGTACAGCGGCGAATGGTATAAGTACCGGAAACTCCCATGTGTGTATCCATTCGGGATAAAACGCAGTCCTCCAGCAAAATGTTCTTGCAGTGGTTGGTGCCGATGACGCCCCACAAGGAACGGTCCAAGATATTGTCCATCGTGCAGCCGATCATGCAAAAGTTGACGACGCTGCTCGCTTGGAAATCATACGACCCCATGCTAACCGGCTTATTGGCCGATCCGATGGTTTGGTACGTTTTATGTCCTGTTGCAAAACAATCTCGGAGAGTCACGTTCGCACAATCTCGAACAGAAATAAAACCTGAGTAAGGATGCCCCACCTCGGTTTCACCCACGACGTGATGTGTTAATCCAATCACCTCCGTATTGGATCGCGAAATCTTGATATTTCTGGACCAGTAGTTGTAGCCGGTCTCTTGCTTCATGCGATTTGCAATCGTCGTAAAGACGCCTCCGCGAAGAACGAGCCGATCACTATCGATTGGCCGCACAGTGACGCGAGTCACATCTTCGTAATCCCAATCGATGTCACCTTCGATGGTTCCGTCGCGGTGCAAAATAAAGCAATCGCTCTGTGCTACGCCCGAGTTTTGGTTATTTCCTTTGCGTCGATATCGTTTGGTATTGTCGTCGAATACGGTGAGATAGCAATCTCGCACCGGATGCACGTCCAATTGCTTCTGATCTCGCTTCAGACGTGTGATCTTTAACGGCTCGCTGTTTAACAACGATCGCACCTCAAAAAGTGATTTCTTGTGATTGTCGACCGATGTATCGTCAATAATAAACTTCGAAGTATTCCAATCGGTGTCGGTAGCAATGATGGCGGTTATCGCCTGGTGCCCCAGATGGTAGGTTGCGTTGGGTTTTGACCTGACACTCAAAGCATGCTTGTTTGCATGGGCATGCGCTTTACAAATCGCTGGCAAATCATCAGCGATTCCATCCCCTACAGCCCCAAACGATTCATAATCGACGTAGTCGGCATTGCGATTCGCATCGTTTTCAATTTCCATCGCTGCGATTGGTGAGATGCCGCCCAACAGACTGATCAACAGCGTGTAGCAAACCGATCTCCATACGAATCGATTGTCTTGGTAGTGAAAGCGATTTCGGCGTGGTTGCTTGATCATCTTCGTGTCGTGAATTTCGGGGTAAGGGTATTGGAGGGGATCGTTCAACTTAAATGGGGACGAGTACAATGTGGAAGGAGGATTTTTGGGCATGCCCCGGGTGTTCCAAGTTCAAAGGATACCAAAACATAACGCAACCCGAGGAACTCGCTAACGAGAATCACAGAATTTCCGTTGTGACAGAAGTTAGGTATATTCGAAGGTCTTGCAAAGCGTACGTTTCGATCGCCAACCATGCAAACTGAATTGCTTTGCCTCTTTTCACGTGTCTGCGACCAAGTGGCCACCAAACAGGAGTTGGCATGGCTCAACATGTCGATGCGAGAGGATCCGCGGGTTCGCTATCTTTATTGGGAATTCATCGCAGCGGAGATTGAGATTCAGACTTGGATTAATCAGCCCGATGGGGAGTTTGTGTTTCGCCGAAATGACGGCGGCAACTGTACGCGATACTGGACTCCTCCCTCTGCCTCTTTGCTCGGTGCCGACGACGGGCCGATTCGTGAACATCATCCATCACTTCTCGACCACCGTCGCATTGTTTTCAGGCCGGAGGCCTAGCTCTGCTGAGGAGCAACTTGCCTAGGGACAACGGGGGTCAGGGCGGGAAGAATGTCTTGCTTGGCCTTGATTAAAACGCTCGTCTGCCTAGCCCGGATGATTCATGGGCTTGCAAATTGTTTTGCTAACGTCTACGCCTTCAAGCGTTTACGTTCATTGCTCGAAAAACAGTCTGCGTATTAGCCGTTTTGGCGTTAGCGGCCTGTCGATATAATCGGTTTGACTCGACTGATTGTTTAACGCCAAGCCATAGGCGACCGCTTTTGGAAAAGCTGACGCCTTCGGCTAAGCGTTAAACGATTAAATCGACAGGCCGCTATTGCCAAAACGGCTAATGAATCATCCGGGCTAGCGCCGAATCGTGAACTTTGTGGTCCTCCGAATGCCAAAGCGAGTGCGGCAAGCCCCGGTAGAAAGCGATAGCCATACGGTTCTTCCCGCTACTTCCAATATGGTATACCGGTCCTCCTTCTCCTATCGGGACTTGCAAATTCGTACTTCTAAATCTTGGAGCGTTCACGTAGGTGAGTCTTTCTGAAACTCGCGACCACCGCGACGCTCATCGCTGCATCGATCTCGATGGTACGCGAGTTATCGAATTGGAGTTTGCGCCATGCTATCCGCCTAGCTCGCTCCGACTCTCGTCGGAAAAGCGTTTCTCCGGTTTACTACGTCAAAAGTAGAAACTACAATGTGTTGCAGGACGTCGTGTTGTGCACGGCCGGCCTGCTTGCCCACCACAGCGTCCTCGGTTTCCCACCTGGCGACACGTGAGAATGCCATCGAGTCGTAGAGATCTGATAGAGTGATACGCACACTTTCAGCTCAACCCACCAACGAATTTTATACTCACGCAACCGCATTCCACCCCCAGTAAAGACAGACGAGTCCTTTGTCACAACGAAGAATCAATCAGGGTAAGCATCTTTGGTGGCTGTGGCTTCCCGTCGCAGTTTACGGGGGCGAGATACCCCAGCCATTCTATGCCAAGCCTAAAATCAAGCGGTGACAAAGCACTCGTGGTCCTGCACCTTTTCATATGGAGCCTAGTCAATCTCGCCAGAGATTGGATCGACGCGATAAGCGACGTCCCAAGTCTGGCAACTTCGGCTGTGGTCAAACCCATCGTTTTAACAGTCCCACAGCGTTAACTCGACAGTGTCAAAAGCTCAGATTGTTATATTTGCCAAACATCCAGAAACAACATCCATTCCTTAGAAGACTTCTTGTAAATTGAGATCACAGATCATGACAATGAAAAACAAATGGCTCGGCGGTTTAATAATCGGCCTCGTTTTACTGGCCGCTCGTACTCTCGGAGCACAGGAAAAGCAACCGTATGACGGCAGCTGGGAATCACTGCAAAAGATGCCTGTTCCTGCTTGGTTTGATGATGGAAAGATTGGTATCTTCATTCACTGGGGTCCCTACAGTGTGATTGGCTACCGCCAAGGAGGTCGAGGCTATGCCGAGCACGTCCCCAAGCTGCTCTATTCAGGGCGAGAGCACTACTACCCCTACATGCAAGATCGGTGGGGAGCGACACCACCAGACTTCGGCTACAAGGATATCATTCCTGAATTCAAAGCCGAGAACTGGGATCCCGAGGCATGGGCAAAGCTCTTTGCGGATGTCGGCTTCAAATACTGTGTCATGACGGCCGAGCATCATGATGGCTGGGCGAACTGGGATTCGGATCTCACTCCCTGGAACGCGATGGACATGGGTCCGAAACGGGACCTCGTCGGCGATCTTGGAAAAGCCTTGAAAACGCATGGTCTGAAGTTCGCACCTTCCTACCACCGTGAGCGCCATCAGACCTTTTTCGCGAAGAAGCTTTATCAAGTCGATGCGGTGCCTCAAGATGATATTGCCGAAGAGATCCGACGTGTTCCCGAGGCGGCTTCTTTGTATGGCCCCTTCGGATTGAGCAAAGAGTTTGTCGACGACTATGTGGCGCGTTGGAAAGAGATTCAGACAAAGTACCAGCCTGACTTCCTCTGGATCGATGACGTACCGATCTTCACCCGAAACGGTAACAACTCGCGAACGGTTCCTCCCGACTTCAAACCGGAGGTCCAATACTTCTACGATAGTTTTCGGAATATGATCACTGATTTCATGAACGATGGAGCAGCGCGCGGTGCAGAAGTCTACGTCAACAACAAGGGCGGCAATCGCAACTGGCCTGCGGGAGTTGGATGTTTGGAAAAGGACAATCTCAAACTCAAAGTGATTGGGCCCAAATGGGAAAGTTGCACAACCTTTGGAACCTCGTTCGGATATCTAGAAGGAGACCGATACAAGTCCATCGAACGCGTGATTCACGAGATGGTTGAAGTAATCAGCCGTAACGGAAATTTCCTAGTAAACATCGGGCCGAAGCCAGATGGCACCATTCCAGAACCTCAGATGGAACGTCTGATGGCGATGAAGAGTTGGCTGTCGATTAACGGAGACGCGATCTACGGTTCCCGCTATTGGAAAGAGAGCGAGCAGCAAGATGAGCAATTGGCTTTCACGACCAACGGTAAAAAACTTTATGCGATCAAACTTAGCAAGCCAGATGCACCGTTTGTGATCACAGGTATGGCAGGCTGGGACGCAGAGAAGGTGGCATCCGTCCGCTTGCTCGGATCCGATGCCCCGGTGAGTTATCAAATGACGCCGCAGGGATTGAAAATTACCCCCCCAACGGATCTTGGCCAAAGTGAACATGCCTGGTCCTTTGAAATTGTGACCGACGAGAACCAGCACCATCCCAATGTCATCGTTCACGATGCGGATCAGGCGCTGACGGGAACGAAGGAGGTTGATTTGGAAGGACGAGCCGACCAGTCCGATCCTAGGCATCCGCCCATGAAACCTTTCACCCTATCAGGCGCAACGGTGGTCATCGAAACCGCCTCGAGCGCCACTGGCTTCGCCAAGCTGCCGCTCGCAGAGGCCTCCACCTGGACCGTTACCGCAAATCCGCAGACCAAGAACGATCCCCTTCGATCACTCTGCGACGGAAAACTTTCTACAGGCATCGGCCCGGTGTTCGCGAATGGTGTCCAGAACGGATCCTACAGACTGGACTTAGGCACGACACAATCTGTCTCAGCGATTACCAGTTGGTCCGTTGATTACAAAGGAAAGCGTGGGGCTCAAAAGATAGCTCTGTACGCCAGCGACGCGGCGACCGATCCCGGCTGGGATCTCAGCGATTACACACCGCTAGGCACAATCGATACGGGGAAGGCCGAGGCCAACTATACTGCGGCTTCCTTACGTGCCACCGAAGGTCATTCGCTTGGCAAATTCCGATGGATCGTCTGGGCGGTTTCGCCAGTCACTGAAAGCGGAGGCGGTGAAAATACCGCCTTTCAGGAGCTCGCTGTTGAACTGGCGCCGTCTACTTGAGTAGCGATGACCGCTTGTGGCATTGGCATGCCTTTTACGAAGAGTTGTACGGCGTCGATCCGGAAAACTTCGCTCCCGTGAAGGCGAGCCGAAGGTCCTGCTGCGCTACGGCGCGCAAGAACAAACGCAACGAAAAAAGCTGAATCATGAACCCCAAACGCTCAAAGCGAATCGGCAACAAACCCTTCTTCCTCTCTATCGCCCGCAACGATCCGCACACCCCATCTATAGCCGGGAAGGCGTTTGCGGGCGTCTCCAAAGGTGGGGTGCGTGGCGACGTCATCGCGGAACTTGATTGGGGGTTCGGCGAGATGATCAAGGCGTTTGGCGAAGCGGGAATCCCATCCCGAGATTGTGAAACAGATGTTGAAAACGGGGAAACAGACGCGCTCCGAACTCGGCGAATACAGGCACTGCCCAGCGGCCAACGGGATCGGCCATTCCCAACGCCCCGATCATCAGCAATGGGAAGGATTGGGAAACGGTCGATGCGGCCATGCGAGCGGGAAAAGTGAATGCGAAGCAGGAATCCAAAAAAACGACTCACCGCAAGTAACTGGAATTAAACTAGTCTTGCAGATCGATACGAAAGAAGTCCCTGTCTAGGAATGGAACTGAGATGAAGAGATGTTTTGCAATTGTATTGGTAACTGTCTTGGCAGTGCCGAATCTGTTTGCCGCACCGGTTGTGGTTCAATCGCCGGATGGTCAAACCGCGGCCGCCTTTGAAGTGACCAATGGGGAGTTGTTCTACTCGGTTTCGAGAGACGGCAAGCCGGTTATCGGTTCCTCCAAGCTGGGGATTTTTGCAGGCGCGGAAATAGCAGTGGTCGATCAGTCGATACGCGAAAACGACACAAGCTGGGAACCGGTATGGGGACAGTTCGCCACGATCCGTGACCACCATCGTGAGTTGTCGCTTTCGCTCACGGCCGACGGCATCCCGGTCAACCTGCTTTGCCGGGTCTTCGATACCGGCATCGGCTTCCGCTTTGTGCTGACAGAGGCGTCCGAAGGGAAAAGAATGACATTTACCAGCGGCTACAACGTGCTCAACGGCGCGGCCCATTACGCAGGACAGCGTGGCGGCACCGTTGGGGATCCGGCAACGGCGAAGAAGATAGCCGTTCCTCTGGTAACAGAACGTACTGACGGGTTGCATTTGGCATTGCTTGAATCCGATCTCTATTCGTCAACAGGATTCGAGAGCATGGCCCTGGGCGCTAATCCGGCGACCAAGACGCTAGCGGCCACGCAGTCAGCGGTTTCAAGCGGTGAGGGACAGATGACCCCATGGCGGGTCATCCTGCTCGGCGAAACGGCAGGAGATTTATGCGTCAATACCGTGGCGTTAAACCTAGCCGCCCCTTGCAAATTGGACGATACGAGCTGGATCAAGCCGGGCAAGGGACTGTGGGATTGGCGCGTTCACGGCTACGACAACGGCGAATTTGTTTACAACATCGATACACGTAGTTACCTACGCTACATCGACTTCTGCGCTGAGCAGGGAATTGAATACTTTACCGTGGACGATTTCTGGTTCACGAGTGCGGAGGATGGGGAAATGGTCGTCGCGCCCGAAGTTGACATCGAAAAGGTGATGGCCTACGCCAAAGATAAGGGCGTCAAGATCATGCTCTACTACGATCGCAAGAAGGGCAACTTCGGTGATAGAACACTGTTCCGCCACTATGCGAAACTCGGTGCCTCGGGCATGAAATATGGCTTCATGGGCAACAAGGCCGA
This sequence comes from Novipirellula aureliae, assembly GCF_007860185.1. Lineage (NCBI taxonomy): Bacteria > Pseudomonadati > Planctomycetota > Planctomycetia > Pirellulales > Pirellulaceae > Novipirellula > Novipirellula aureliae. Next base: position 1,219 of record NZ_SJPY01000013.1, on the reverse strand, counting down.
TTTCACTCGCGATTCCATCCATGCAGCCGCGGAAAACCATTTGCTGATTAATTTTCATGACGGACCTGTACCGATGACGGGCGTCGAGAGAACGATGCCCAACTTGATCTCGCGAGAATATTGCCACGGCCAACAGGATAGCCGAAGCGCTTTCACACCGGAAACCTTTCTCAGGATGGCGATGGTGAGTGGATTGACGGGGCCACTTGATATGTCCAATGGCAACTTCGGCCTCAACAGCATCAATGCGGGCGAGCGAATGAAAGGCCCGAGAAAACGGAACTCCTATGTTTCAACGGTTGTTAGCGAGGTGGCTCGGACGCTGGTGATCTATACCGGTCTTGTCACACTACCCGATGCGCCGGAAGAGTATCTGAAGAAGGCCGACCTGTTTGAATTCCTTAAATTGATGCCTGCAACGTGGGACGATACTCTCGTGCTGAACTCAAAGATCGGAGAATACATCACAACCGCCCGCCGATCCGCTGATGTCTGGTTTGTCGGATCGGTCAGCGATCAAACCAGCCGGACCTTGGATGTCCCACTCGATTTTCTCGAGCCAGGAAAAACCTATCAGGCCACTCTTTACCAGGACGCACCCGATACGCACGGTCTTTCCAACTCCGAAGCCTATGAAATCAAAACCGTGACCGTCAAAAGCGGCGACGTGATTCACGCAAAAATGGCCGTCGGCGGCGGACACGCCATGATCCTGCGACCGTTGAAATAGCCCGAGACGGTTCCGGGGTGATACGAAAAGGTTAGCAGGTACTCAACCGCAATGATGGACCGTCGTCGAGTCGTTCGTCTCGCGATCGGCCGAAAGTCCATTGTAAATCTCCCGAGTGGTTGCCTGCCCCTGTTTCCACAAAATCTTCAATATTGCCAACTCGGCCTCGGTCGGTTGCGAAGAAACAGGTCTAGCCATCGGTAAACTCCGTCAAGAAGATGCCCATGTCAACATGCATTTTGAGAAAGCCACGAAGCTGTACGTGAAAAAGTTTCTGATGACGATGGATTGATGGCCACGAAAAACACAAGAAGACACAAAAAACTGGAATAGTGTTTTAGATCATTTTTAGCTTTGCTTTGTGGGTGCATGACCGGGTTTGTTAGGAATCCTTGATTTTGGTCTTGCGGCAGCGGTGGCGGAAACCATCGTTTCTTTGGCCTCGGCGTTTCCAGAAAGCGTCTCGATCGTGCGTTTCGCTCAAGTCGT